>NZ_QTVE01000001.1:0-2620 GCF_003460465.1 Ruminococcus sp. AF37-20
GTCGCTTTGCTAATTACAGAAGTTTTCTGTCATTGGCAAAACGACTTAATTAAATATTAGATTTTACGCTTAAATATTTGATTTTACGCTGTTTTCAACCCTTGATGATCGGATCGACGTAGCTGAAAATTATTCTTTTCTGGTCAAGATAGCCGTTGGCTTTATTGACCTCGTTGCACAATTCCTTGTACTGCCTTTCCGAAAGTACGGGCTTTGTGGCTCTCAGCATTGCAGGAATACTGCCGAGACAAAACTTGAAGTCCACTTTAGCTTTAATTCTGTTTGTGTGCATCACTTACCTCCTTGTCCAGACGTGCGATCTCTTTTTCAGCAGACTTAAAAGCCACGGCAAGAGAACCTATCGTTGTTCCGATGATAACACCTATCATCATTCCAATGAACAAATACGTCATTTACATCATCTCCATTTCCATATCCTCATCTTCTGTCTGTTCATCATCGATAGAAGTGATCTCAACATACTCGCCGATAACATTCAAGGCCTCATAGTAACTGCTCGAAGATGTTATTCTGCTGCACATTTCCTTTGCCTCATCATACATTCCGTTCCTTTTCAGCGTTTTTGAGGCTATGCCCATAAGATTGAATATATTTCCGTCCTGACCTATCAGCGGACATTTTGGCTTTTTGGACATCACGACATCTCCTTTCCGTAATATTTTCTCAGCAGACCTATGATAAAAAGCTGACCTTTTCCCGTCACAAACGTCTGCCGATAAGTCTTTTTCATACCCTCGACCTCGAACACCGACTCTTTTACAACAAAATATCTGCGGTCAATATATCTCTGATACGGCAGATTGTTTGACATAAGCACTCCCATTTCTTTCAGCCAGCGAAACAGTCTTGTTCTGCCGATATTGAAATTTTTATCAGCCGCAAGCTTTGCCATAGCATTCATATCTATGAGATCCTCGCTGTCGGCAACGTGCAGAGCAAAATCCACGAGAGGCTTATCATTTCTGATCCGTTCATTCAATTTGCTGATAAACGTCATTTGCAGACGGAAAAGATTTTTGTACGGTTCGTCGAGGAAGGGCAGGTAGTTTTCAATAAACATTTCTTCGTTTGAAACATAGCCGCCTGTTCTGCGGATAGTTGGGAGGATATCATCAAATATCCAACTTTCAAATTTTTCAGCAGAGGGAAGTCTGGAGTGGGATATAAGTCTGTAAAGATTACCTTCAGAAATAAACTTAGCACCTTGCTTTCTGCCCATTGAATCTATGAGGTGGTGAATCACCACCCCATCTTTTTTGCAATGAGTTTTTATCGCATTGTTCGTATCGCTATACCCCAATGCGAGAGCCACGTCTTTTCCACAAAACATCACCCTTCCGTTTTCCTCGATAGTTCTCACCGAGCCAAACTCCTCATTCACAAATGTTTTCACCATATTATCCATTTGTATTCTCCTTTTCGATATCTAAAATATACTTTGCCAAAGCCTCGATGACATTAGTTGTCACCGCATTTCCTGCCTGTTTGTAAAGCTGTGCATCGGACATTCCTGTGGCTTTGATTCTTTTATTTTTCTTGCAAGCTTAAGGTATCTGATCATCATTTTGTAGAATTGCAGGAGTTATAACTTATTGCTTTTGCCGAATTCGGAGATCAAGCAAAATTTATTGTCCTTTCTATTTGATTTTTTTTGGGGGATATGATATAATAATTTAGAAAATTTGTTGGGATAAACTGCCCAACAAATCGGAATTTGGAGGTATCTTATGAATATTTATGAATCATGTCCTGTATTAGAAAATGAAAAGTTTATACTTAGATTATTTCAGAATGAAGATTGCAATGATTTATTAAAAGTATATAGCGATAAGAACGCATTGCCATTCTTTAACAGTGATAATTGTAATGGAGATAATTTCTATTATGCGTCAAAAGAAAAAATGGAAGCAGCGATGGACTTTTGGCGGATGTCATATGAAAAAGGTTGGTTCGTTAGACTTTCGATTGTTGACAAGACAGTATCAACTGTAATTGGAACGGTTGAATTATGCTTGAGAGTGTCCGATGATGAATTTAATAACATGGGTATTTTGAGAGTAGATGTGAGAAGTGATTATGAACAGGAAAATGAATTGTATGATATTTTTTCACTTATCACACCAGAATTTGAGAAAATGTTAGGATATACAGGTGTACTTACTAAGGCTCCAATATATGCGATAGAAAGAATTAAAGCAATTCAGAAAGTGGGATTCACTAAATCGGAACATTTATTGAATGGAAAAACTGGATATGCCTATGATGGATATTGGACAATTAAATAACATTAACAGATTCCAGTTTATCGGAATCAAAAATCACAGCACTCATAACAGGTGCTGTGATTTTTTTCGTAAAATTTGTGCTTGGTAATTTCTCCGCATATAATGTCGAGATCGGGCAGCTCATTGGGGTCGATCTTTCTTGCATCATCGTAATACACCTCGTTTCTTGTATCGTACAACGTTTCGTATGCTTTCTTTGCATATTTGTCTATTTCACAATAACCGACGCACTTGAATCCGCCCGCTTTCTCAAGTCCAGAGCGGAATCCGCCGATGCCTGCAAAGATATCGAAATACTTTATCATTTATCACCG
>NZ_QTVE01000001.1:2630-3107 GCF_003460465.1 Ruminococcus sp. AF37-20
GAGCGGAATCCGCCGATGCCTGCAAAGATATCGAAATACTTTATCATTTATCACCGATCCTTTCTTGTTTGTGTAATAAAAAAACGGCTAAGTCTTTTTCAAAACTTAACCGTTACATTGACATTTCCATTTCTTCGGATTCTTCAAAACCCTCAGTTTCTGTGATTTCTTCAGATTTTTCCTGCTCATCCGCCATAGCCTGTTCCTGTTCGATTTTATGAAACTTATCCACATCGGGGATAACGCCAAGCGTTCTTCCGTTATCAAATTTACAGTGCAGAGTACCCGCATCGTCCACAAATTGAACTATGCCTTTAGTACCTGGTGGAATCGGACGGGGATCGTTATCCATACTGTCAAGGCATATCCGAGTTCCTTCGGGATATCTCTGTCTAAGCGTTTCTACTTTCTTTTCGTTGTAAATCATATTACACCTCACATCGTCATTCCCATATCGGGTTCTTCGGTCATGTCCTC
>NZ_QTVE01000001.1:3117-261326 GCF_003460465.1 Ruminococcus sp. AF37-20
ATTACACCTCACATCGTCATTCCCATATCGGGTTCTTCGGTCATGTCCTCGGTCTGACTGCTGTTCATTTTTTACTTGATCACCTCCAGTCGTTTTAGATTCCCTTTTTATAGTATATTTGTTATCAAGCCTCCTTTGAAATAAAAAAAGACCGCTTTGTCGTTTATCACATTTCGTGATATTTGACAAAACAGCCTTCTAAACTTTGTGAATGTTTTTTCATAAAAAAACGGCAAGCCAGGAGCGAAATCTGCTCAAAGCTTGCCGTTTTATTTGACAATATTCATTTGTCGAGGGTTCGAACCCTTCCGGTCGGTGAAAATCATGAAAAAGCATCCATGGTTTTTACCTTGAATTTTTCAGCTGAAAAGCATGAAAAAAGCCCGTAAATACGGGCTTTTAAGGGTGAGCATCCATTTAGTCTCACCAATATGGTTGCGGGAGCTGGATTTGAACCAACGACCTTCGGGTTATGAGCCCGACGAGCTACCGAACTGCTCCATCCCGCGATATTTTACTGCTTTTTTTACTGCTCTCTCCTGAGTGCTTATTTATTATATCACAAATGAATGTGAATGTCAATACCTTTTTTGCAATTTTTTTATTTTGGCTGAAAACTCTTGACTATTGTATCCAAATCGGGTATAATATATACGTTGTCGGGGTGTGGCGCAGATTGGTAGCGCGCTACCTTGGGGTGGTAGAGGTCGCCTGTTCAAATCAGGTCACTCCGACCAATACAAAAGGCTGTTGCAATTGCAACAGCCTTTTCAATTTCATTAAAATTTTTCAGCTTGGCGAATAAGTTCAAGATAATACCGATATTCATTAATAGAAAAAATTTCAACAAGAAAAAAAGCAAACAAAGTAGCACGAACCTCAGAGCCTGAAGTCAACTTATCAGAAAGAAATGCGATTTCATTGTTCATTTTTTCTTTTGCGATATTTTTCATTTGTTCAATAGTCATTTTAAACACCCTTTCTTTTTACAGCAAGTTAATTGAAACCCAACGTTTAGCGCTTACAAGATTTCTGCAGGTCATTAAAACCGTGTGACAATCGCAATCTATGACATCAACCATACCGTCATGAAGTAACTCCAAAAAATAATATTTATTTTCTCCAACCTTTAAAAAATATACGGAAGGATTTCCGTTATCATCATCACAGTCATGCAGTACTTCCCATTTGTTTTTCATTTTAATCAACCTTTCTGCGGTTTGTGGGTTATCCGCTTTCCCTTTTCTGTATATATTATAGCATTCGGTATTTTCTTTACACCAAAAATTAAACTCTTTCATTTTAAAAACTCCTTTATTCAAATTTGAGATTATTCACAGCTTTGCACATTTGGTTGAAATTGCTATGTATATAACGCTGAGTAGTTGTTATATCAACGTGTCCGAGCAATGCTCTGAGAGTTTCGATATCTGCACCGCACTGAATAAGATACGTTGCATAGCTATGTCTAAGCTTGTGCGGGGTGAGATACTGTAAATCAGGATACTTTGTTTTTTGTTGCTCATAGAACGCTCTGTAGAGCCTGTTATAACGTCTAAGGGATATAACTGTATGAGTTATAGGTGAAACGAACAGAAAGCCGTCTGAGACGTCCTGAGAGCGTATCTGATTAAGTATAGATATTGCATTACTATGCAAAGGGATAAGCCTATCACGGCGAGATTTTGTGGTTTGTACAATCCTATCACCGCATGAAGTATGTACGAGTGTCTGACAGACTTTAAGATATCTATTATCAAGGTCAATGTTATCCCAACTAAGGGCGAGAAGTTCGCCACGACGTAAGCCTGTCCACAAGTCAAGCTGAAACATTCTGCAAACCCTACTATCATCATCAAAGAGATGTACAAGATTATCGGGGCTGAAATATTCAGCTTCTTTTTTTATACGTTTTGGAGGTTTAACATAGTCGCAAGGGTTTTTGTCACAATAACCATTAACTATAGCTTCACGGAATACACGTTTAAGTAAGAAATATGAACGTCTTTGACGGTCATTACTGTAAGATAGGGTGGATTTAAGACAATTCTGAATATCAATAGGCTTTACGCTCAGAAGCTCCATATCGGCTATATAACCGAAGTGTTTTTGATTTATATAGTAATAGTCCTTATAGCAATCATAGGCTATCACATCAACGCAGTATGCGTTATAGAACATCTCAAACCATTCTTTAAAAATCATAGGACATCATCATTTCCATTCTCTTTAAGATATTGAAGTATATCATTGCAGTTCTTTTCGACTTGACTTGAAAAGGTGAAACTACTTTCATACTGATAACAGACATTAGCACGAGGGGGAGAGACTATCGGCAAATCATCTTTGAAATCTGAATTGCAATAGATCTCTTTAGTTTTACGGACTATGTTCTTACTACTCCAGAAGAATTTACCGAAAATTTTCTTTACGTCCTTAGTAATGTACTTAGTGACATAAAAAGCTAGGTTTGACATCTGCCCGTAAGTCTGAATAGCTGTTGAGAAACCATAGCGCCAATCAGACACGTTATATACAACAGGCAAATCAGATATATCACAGCCGAGTTTATCACATATATGCAGGCGCTTTATAGTATCTATTTTAAGGGGCTTGTCATGACCCTTAACAAGACGTGTACCACTATCTACGAATTTAAAGTCACAATCGTTTATAAGAGAGTGGCAATGAATACCGCCTTTTTTGTGATACTCAGGAACAAGGACATAACGCAAGCCTTTACGTTGAACAGCATTATCAAACCAACGTTTCAAGGGCTTAAAGACTTCCCGAGGGTCGGAGCGGTCAAAATCTTTACCGCTGAATGTAATAGTAAGAAAGTACTTCCAATCGTTTTGATATACGATATCAAAAATACTTTGCTTAGCACGTTGCAAACTATCAAGACGGACTTCACAACTACGCTCTTGCTTATCCTTAAATTTTCTCGTATCAAGCATATCAAACATTATGTTTCCGTTTTCGTCCTCATAATCAAAATAACATATGTAATTTTCACGAGCCGTTTTAAGTTGCTCTTGTCTTGAACGTTCGTCAATACTATGCTCATGCTTGCAGTGATACTCAAATGCAGGGTCTTTAAAAATGTGTCGATCAGAACGTGTTATAGTATAACTGCCGTCACGATATTCCTTTATTTTGGTATTGCACTTGACCTCTTTAGAGGACGTTTTTAGGGGCATTTTTAACACCTCATTTTTAAAAGTGAGTACTTTTTGTGGCTAATATCAAGTAATAGCCACACGCACCGCAGGGGCGGCGCAAGCGCTCGCCCCTGCGGTCGCTCGTGGCTATATGCCACGTCTTTTTCGCAGGCTTCTGCTTGTCTTTCTATCGTGCATTATGTCACTTGTGACATCCACTCCACGATTGGCAAGTATTTCCGTGTCACTGATATACTCCTTATCAAGCATATTATCTACAAGCTGAGAAGTATCATATAGCTGTCGGCTCTGATTAGTCTGCAAATACAAACGGCTGTAAAGCTTTTTCGGCATATATGACTTATTCTCCGTATACGCTTCATACTCGTCTATATCATAGGTTTTGACCTTGATAAGACGTGTATAAGGGTGACGGAATGTAGCACGGCACGTTGACACTGTAGCCGTTATATCTCGTATCTGCTTATCAAGCAGATTGAAGCGTTGCACTGTAGCAAGTATCATCATTTTGCGCTTTCTGCACTGGCAGAGGTGTTGAAAAAGCGGTTTAGGAACGGCTCTTTTACCACCTGAGAAATCACGAGAATTAAAGATAGTACCTATCTCATCAATCACCACAATGCAATTTTTAGGAGCGTGCAGGATATCTTGTGCTGAATTAAGCTTATATATATTCGTCCACTCAGGGAAGTTTTGAAGATTGATATTTGTAAGTATAGACAACTGAGGATAACGAACGCAATAGTTATATGCTATCTGAGCGAGGGTTGACGTTTTACCGGTGCCGAATTTACCGGTATAAAGGTGAATGCCCCAACCTTGAAAAATAGCAGAATTATTGAAGTATGCACCGAAAAGGTGGTCATATACCTCATAGGTGATAAAGGGCGGTATTTGTTTTATGTAATCAAATAGTATCATAACATTAATCCTTTCTAAAATAATCAACAAGATGATAAACAGAAAAAATAAGATGATGTATAATAATCTCCAAAAGAAAAGAAAAAACAAATCCAAATAAAGCAGTTTGTTTAGGAGTAGTAAAGGGATATGAAACAATACTATTAAAAGTAATTACATGAAAAACTATAAAGGGAGCAATGAAAAACCAAGTATCAAGCATACAACACATAAGGTTAATTATAGGAAATAGTTTTCTATTCATGTAACACCTCACACCGCACTTGCACAACGTGTCATGCGTATCATCACATTATAGAAGAACTTGCAGAAGATACAGAGCATAACCACAGCGAATATAAAAGCCATGCCGAGGAGCAAAGCATCATATCTATTCATGACTTCTTGCGAGAGATCACAGCCCATTAACTTCAAAAGCTGAAAAAATGGATTATTTTCATCAAACACTATGTGTACTTTCATTATCGTTCACCTCACAATCATCAGTTTCAACCGCAGGAACGGCTTTTATTTCAACATCTTCACCGAGCATCAAAAACTCAATAAGCTGTTTTCTGTTTCCGCTGAACTCATGTTCAGCTTTAAAGTTTCTAAGGTCAGTGAAGAAACCTATAACACCGCTTATAGTACAAACCAAAAAGCAGACAGCGAGTATAAACAAAACCAAGTTAAGCATTTTTCTACCTCCTAACGAGCCATACAAGTGAAAGGACCATAAGAGCAACGAGGACAATTAAAACAATATTTACTAACATAATAAACCTACTTTCTAAGCATAAAATATAATAACGTCAAGCTGATTGATAAAAGCATACCGCCTATAATAGCCGAGCCGAGAGTAAAGCTGTATTTTCCAAATGGAAACGTATAAGACATACAGTTCATCAGGAATTTAAAAACTAATTCAATACCATGTATTATATTCATAATTCACCTCACGTAGGTAAAACAAGCTTGATAAGCGCAATAGTTAAGAACAGCACAAACCATGCAGAGAACACAGCATAAAACCATGACGGCAAACAGGAAAGAGCAGCGGTGAGAAAGTCCCAATATGTACCCGTTGTACTGAATATAGATTTTATATCCGTGAAATCAACAGAGCCGAAATTAGCATTGATTTTCTTTTTATCAAGATACTTGTTATAATCATCAGGTTGCATATATGAACCATCATTTATAACACCATCTGAACCCTTAGCAAGGTCAACGTCAGTGACCTTTGACGGCGGTATATTACACAAGTCTTTAAGCTTTGTAGTCGAGGGATTGTAAGTATTTCCGTCCTTGTCTTTATATACTTTTGGTACATAATCAGGAAACTTCTCATAAGAAAAAGGATCTGAAATAACAGAATAAACACGATAAGCCTTGAATGTTTCGGGCTTGCCTGTTTCTTCATCAACGGACTTTACAAAATCATCAATCTTTTCACAAGTCTTTAAATTTGTAAAATCTTCTTGATATGCGTATGAACCGAGCCAAGTTGAAGATGTTGTGTCCTCAGTTTTTTCACCATTCTGAGGAATAACATGACCGTTATTCTTTACAAATACACCGATAACATTAACATAAAGCTTGCTATCATCAGTAAGACCATGTGTTTTATAATCAATAGAAGTGAGGTCAAAAGCTACAGAAAGTTTACCGTCACGTGGAATAGTATAAATAGGTGTTCGACCTTGATATAATGTTAAATACGGCTCAAAGCTGTCAACAGTACCATTACTGTTTAAATCGTCAGAGGAAGAGCCGTCAGACTTGATTTTTTCATCATCTTGTCCCTTATAGTAATTGCCGTCATGGTTCATTGCATAAAGCACAACATCTTCATCAAAGAAACGTTGCAAATCATCACCAGCGTTAAGAAGATTTTTTGAAAGACAACATAAAACGGCATAAGTGCCAGAGCCGTAAGCTTTTCCTAAGTCTTTTTCATTGAACGTTTTTAAAAACTCAGGTGTAAGCTTTATATCAAGGTTTATATTATTATTTTCAGCTGCTACAAGTCCATTTTCATCAGCATTAGCACCGCCCTTTGACGGATAGTAAATTTTATTTTGCATATTCAATGAAAGTTCGGGTGTATATGTAACAGTAAACGGAGCAGGAACAGCGTTAGGGTCTTCCCATACAGGTGTTTTCTTATCTTCCCAATTTAAAACAGGAACGTTACTATATATTACCTTGGCTTGACCGCCTGAATAATCGTAAGGGTCATGGTCGTAGTAATCGCCATTTTCAGACCACCAACGAGTAGCGGAATCGTCAAAGAGAGGTTTATTTTCTGAGGTAACTAAGACACACGCAAACGCATTATAATCAGCCTTTGATACATAGCAATGAAGATTGTTACCAAAATAAGTAATAGAAGAACTAGATTTACAAAATATAATAGTATACGTAAAACCACTGCCGTTAGGGGCGGCAATGACAGTATAATAATCGGTTTTATCACTATCAGGAATGCAAGAAAAGACATTTTGTTTGATAGTGTCATTCCATGTAGTATAAGAAGTGCCGATATCATCAGCAAACGCAGGGACAGCACAGCATATCATCAACACAAGTGCAGAGAACATACAAAACACTTGCTTAATCTTTTTTCTCAATTTATCAACTTCCTTTCAAAAAAATTAAGCGGAGCAATTTGAATTACTCCGCTTATGTAAATGGTTTTGCTTATACAGCGTGTCTGAACTTTGCGAAAAGTCCTGCACCTGAGCCGAGAAGAGACAGACCTACAAGAATTGAAATAGGTACATTGCTTGTCATAGCATCCCAACAAGAACCAAATACAGTAACGGCATTTGTAAGCATTGTTGATACAGCTTCCATTATTAGCAAAACTCCTTTCTTATTAAATTTTTATAACAGCGGTTTCACCGCTAATTATTTTGTGTTGCGGTGAAGTGTTCCGTCTGCATTGATTACAGTAATATGAACAAGCTGAGAACGTCCGTTGAATATCTGATAGTTCAGCATTACATCACAGCCGAGAAGCTTATTGAAATCCTCAGAATTTCCGTTAAGTCTGATTGCATTTTCGGTCGGTATTTTCAGCGTATCGACCATTTTTCCGTGACAGTCGGGATTATCAACTTCCTGCAGAAGCTGAAATACTACCTTTTCGGGGCTGTTAATCTGCTTGCCCTCTATTACTCCGTTAAATGCTTTCTTTTTTGTCCAGCCTACAATAGTTGTTTTCATGTTTTTTCCTTTCTGAGGTTTTTCGGCTTTTCCTCGTGCCTTTTAATTTGCGATAGTAAACATAAGATAAACAGATGCTCACCCGGTGGCTTCTTTAGTGCCAAAACTCTAAGAAAGTTTCATAGAGTGCTACCTATTATGCACACGTTCACGGCTACTACCTACCATTCGAGACTTTTCCGTTTCAGGCTGTCGTCATTCACCGATTTAATCGTAGTTATCTTTATGTTCAAAGACTTAGTACAATAATGTACTACTGACATATATAATATACCCCATTTTTGTACTATTGTCAATAGAACAATTATGTACTATGATATAATTTGTATGAATAAACAAATAAGTGAGGTGATTTTTATTAATTATTATCAAAGACTTAGAGATTTAAGAGAGGATATGGAACTAAATCAAAGCATGATAGCGAAAATTCTTGACACTTCTCAAAAGCAATATAGTAGGTGGGAAACAGGTGAATATCCTATCCCATTTGAAAAAGTTATACAGTTAGCAAAATTTTATAAAGTGAGTATTGATTATATAGCAGGACTTACGAATGACAAAAGAGGAATAGGCTATAAAGCCGACAGCAACAGCAAATACAACATAACACAGCAGAACAATAATAGTGCTATTGTAAAAATAAAGGAGTGATAAAGTTGAATAGTGTATATAGTATAATTAGTGTTTTAGATGATACAGTAAAATTAATTCTTGCCACACGTTTAATAATCAATCTGTTAATACTCGCACTTATAGTCTATTTAATCTGCAAATTTCTTGGCCTTTGCAAAACTGTTAATGATCTTTCAAAGAGGAACAAGGAGCAGGCTGAACTATTGAAACAGCAAAATGAAACGCTTGTGAAAATAGGACAGATAATGATAAAAATTAATAAGGATAAAGAGGAGTAATCATGCTAGAGGAATTATTTCAAAATGCAGAAACAGCAACAGCAATATTCATAGGGTTGAATATAATTTGGCTAGTAATTGTTATTGCTTTAATTATTTGTGTTTTCAACATATCCATAAGACAATCACATCAGGACAGAGGACAAGACACCATAATCAAGCTACTGCAAAACATCTCCGACCAACAAGAGGACATACTTGACGAGCTGAAATACCTCAATGACAGCAATAACATAGACCGACAGGGGCAAGAGGACTACACAGAGCCAAATGACTATCAAGACTTCTGAGTGTCGCCTAATCGGCGAGAATACAAAGTGCTGAACACTACGGAATAAAGTGGAGAAGCGGTGCTTGTTAGTTGCTCCGATTATACATACTCAGGGCACAGGGTACGCACAGACTTGCGACAGTGTGCAGACCTGCACCCCAGAGGTGGGCACGTGGCGATGTCACACAAAGTTTTTCACTGCGTTCAAAACTTTGGCGACCGCCACTCAGGCAGGGGGCAGGCAGGGCGCACAGCACAGCATTATGCGCCCTGCACCCCCAACATTTAATGCTTCGGACATAAAAAAACACCCTACGCACTTCGTGCGTGGGCTTGGGGTGGTAGAGGTCGCCTGTTCAAATCAGGTCACTCCGACCAATATGTAAAAACGGCTTTCCGCTATTGTGGAGAGCCGTTTTTAGTTGTCAAAATATTCTAACGCAAAAAAGCTCCGACGGCAAATCGGAGCTTTTGGTTTTATATTACATCTTCGCAAGCTTTGCAAATTCTGCTTTCAGTGCAGGATAGATCTCTGTGTAAAGCTTGTAGTATTTCTCATACTCAGGTACTCGCTCTGCTTCAGGCTGCTGTACCTTGTCGGTCTTTACTACTGCCTTACAAGCTTCCGGTACTGATGAGTAAATACCTGCGCCTGTTGCTGCAAGAAGTGCTACGCCAAGGGCTGGACCTTCTTTCGATGAGGCTGTTTTTACAGGGCAGTTGTAAAGATCTGCGAGCATTGATCTCCACAGCGGTGAGCTTCCGCCGCCTCCGCATGCCATCATGTCGGATACGTTGATATCCATTTCTCTGAATACCTCAACGCAATCTCTCAGGGAGTATGATACGCCCTCCATTACTGCTCTCAGCATATCACGCTTTGTGTGCATTGCGGAAAGTCCGAAGAATACTCCTCTTGCGTCAGGGTCAAGATGCGGCGTTCTTTCGCCCATGAGATATGGCAGATAGAGAAGTCTGTTTGCACCAACAGGCACTTTCTCTGCTTCCTTATCCATGAGATAATATTCGTCAACACCCATGCACTTTGCTGTTTCTTTCTCTGCATTGCAGAAATTATCCCTAAACCATTTCAGCGAAAGTCCTGCGCCTTGTGTAACACCCATAACGTGCCATGCGTTCGGTACTGCTGCACAGCAGGTGTGAACTCTGCCCTTTGGGTCGATAGAGATAGAAGAAGTGTGTGCAAATACGACGCCTGATGTTCCGATAGTTGTGAACGCCTTGCCGTCCTCTGCAACGCCTGTTCCGATAGCCGCAGCAGCATTGTCGCCTGCTCCGCCTACTACTATAGTACCCTCTTTAAGTCCTGTAAGCTCAGCCATTTTCTTCGTGACTTTGCCTGTTACCTCGCATGACTCGTAAACCTTGCCCAGCATTGACATATCAATGCCAAGCGTATCGCAGACTTCCTTTGACCAGCAGCGGTTTGGCACGTCAAGAAGCTGCATACCGCTGGCGTCGGAAACCTCTGTTGCATATTCGCCAGTGAGGATAAATCTCAGATAGTCCTTTGGAAGAAGAATGTGTCTGCACTTTTCATATATATCAGGCTCGTTGTTCTTTACCCAAAGGATTTTCGCAGCCGTCCAGCCTGTGAGGGCAGGATTTGCTGTTATCTTGATGAGCTTTTCTCTGCCGAGCCTTTCGTTCATTTCTTCAACTTCTGCGGCAGTTCTCTGATCGCACCATATTATGGACTTTCTAAGAACGTTGTTGTCCTTATCCAGCATAACAAGTCCGTGCATCTGACCTGAGATACCAACACCTGCAACGTCCTCTTTATTTACGCCGCTTTTGGTCATAACAGCCTTGATAGTGTTTATCATTGCGTTTGCCCAGTCAGCAGGGTCTTGCTCTGCATAGCCGTTTTTAGGCTGATACATTGGATATTCGATAGTTACAGAAGAAATAACAGTGCCCTTTTCGTCAAAAAGCACCGTCTTAGTGCCGCTTGTGCCGCAGTCTACGCCGATTACATAAGCCATAGTTTTTTACTCCTTTATAATTATGTATAGTATCATTTGTTTTTGCTAAAACGATTACATTAATTATACAATATTTCTCTTTGAATTGCAATACCCATAAAACGTTTTCGCAAAATTTATCTGCACATAAAAAAGGACGGTGGGGCTACCGTCCTATAAGTTTGTTGAAAGACCTGGCGAACTTGTTGGCTGAACATCGTGTCTGCGTTATTGGCAGGGTACGGTCTTATACCGCCATTTTAAGTCTAGTCTGCTTTCTCAAGCACAAAGAATGTGCTGTTGTTTTCGCTTTTCATTTCCTTTATAGCCCAGCCTGCCGCGATCAGACTGTTGAGCTTTTCAACACGCTGAAATCTGTCCATATCCGGGGCTTTTCCATCATGGGCTTTGTCCTCATTTCTTGAAACATAAAATATCTTTTGCATATATATCCTCTTTCCCTGAGAGTGACAATTGTTCCCCGACTTTTTTACAACTGTCGCATTTTATTGATTACATTATACTACACAAATATGGAGATTTCAAGGAATACCAAAAATTTTAACCTCTTTTTAACGTTTTAGTATTATTCTGATTTTTCATGCTTTTCAGTGCTTATTATATATAACGGCATAGGTAAGGTGTAAAAATGCACGTTTTCAGGGCTGTTTTATGTGCTGATATGTACAAAAACTTATGACGAGTGAGTATTTTTATATGACAGCCCTTGACTTTTTTTTATAAAAGGCATATAATAATATTATCAATTTATATATTTATAGTCTTTATAAATAATGAAACTAATTTATATGGAGGGTTTAACAATGGGTAGAGTATATAACTTCAGCGCAGGTCCTGCTGTACTCCCTGAAGAAGTGCTTAAGGAAGCTGCCGATGAAATGCTCGATTATAAGGGCACAGGTATGAGCGTAATGGAGATGAGCCACCGTTCCAAGGCGTTCGATGACATCATCAAGGAAGCTGAAAAGGACATCAGAGATCTTATGGGTATCCCTGATAACTATAAGGTGCTGTTCCTTCAGGGCGGTGCTTCTCAGCAGTTTGCAGCCGTTCCTATGAACCTTATGAAGAACAAGAAAGCGGCTTACATAATCACAGGTCAGTGGGCTAAGAAAGCTTATCAGGAGGCTCAGAAATACGGCGAGGCTGTTGCTGTGGCTTCTTCTGCTGACAAGACTTTCTCTTATATCCCTGATTGTTCAGATCTGGATATCCCGGAGGACGCTGACTATGTTTATATCTGCGAAAACAATACTATCTATGGTACAAAGTACAAGACTCTGCCTAACACAAAGGGTCACACACTTGTTGCAGACGTTTCTTCCTGCTTCCTGTCTGAGCCTGTTGACGTAACAAAGTACGGCGTTATTTACGGCGGCGTTCAGAAGAACGTTGGTCCTGCCGGCGTTGTTATTGCTATCATCAGAGAAGATCTTATCACTGACGATGTTCTCGAGGGAACACCTACAATGCTCAAGTGGAAAACTCAGGCTGACGCTGACTCTCTTTACAATACACCTCCTTGCTATGGCATTTACATCTGCGGCAAGGTATTCAAGTGGATAAAGAAAATGGGCGGTCTTGAGGCTATGAAGGCTCACAACGAGAAGAAGGCTAAGATACTTTATGATTATCTTGACCAGAGCAAGCTCTTTAAGGGTACAGTAGTTCCTGAGGACAGATCTCTTATGAACGTTCCATTTGTAACGGGCGACGCTGAGCTTGACAAGAAGTTCGTTGCTGAGGCTACAGCAGCAGGCTTTGTAAACCTTAAGGGTCACAGAACTGTTGGCGGTATGAGAGCTTCTATCTACAACGCAATGCCTATCGAGGGCGTTGAAAAGCTTGTTGAGTTCATGAAGAAGTTCGAGGCTGAGAACGCATAAGCGTAACCTTATTATAAGAGAGGGTAATTTACAATGTATGAGATAAAGACATTAAATAAGATCGCTGCCTGCGGTACTGATATCTTTGACAAGGCTAAGTACACAGTAAGCGACAATGCTGAAAATCCTACCGCTATAATGGTACGTTCAGCAAAGATGCACGATATGGAAATGCCTGAGAGCCTGCTTGCTATTGCAAGAGCAGGTGCTGGTGTAAACAATATCCCAGTTGAGAAGTGCGCAGAGCAGGGCATTGTTGTATTCAACACACCTGGCGCAAACTCAAACGCTGTTAAGGAGCTTGCTATTTGTGCGCTTCTTCTTTCTTCAAGAAAGATAACAGAGGCTGCTGCATGGGCTGCTTCACTCAAGGGTACTCCTGACGCTCCTAAGACAGTTGAGGGCGGCAAGTCTAAGTTCGCAGGTCCTGAGATACTGGGCAAGACACTTGGTGTAATCGGTCTTGGTGCTATCGGCGGAAAGATCGCAAACGCAGCCGTTGCACTTGGCATGGACGTTATCGGCTATGACCCATTCCTTTCTGTAAACGCAGCTATCCAGCTCGAACCTGCTGTAAAGGTAACTGCTGATATCAATGATATTTACAAGAACAGCGATTATATCACTATCCACGTTCCTTATACACCTGACACAAAGAACACTATCGACGAAGCTCAGATAGCAATGATGAAGGACGGCGTTCGTCTTATCAACCTTGCAAGAGGCGAGCTTATCAACAGTGCGGCTGTTGTAAAGGCTATCAAGGACGGCAAGGTTGCAAAGTATGTAACAGACTTTGCAGATGATGTTGTTCTTGGCGAGGAGAATGTTATCGTTCTTCCACACCTTGGCGCTTCCACACCTGAGTCTGAGGACAACTGTGCAACAATGGCGGCTCACGAGCTTATCGACTATATCGAGAAGGGAACTATCAAGAATTCTGTAAACTTCCCTAATGCAGAGCTTGCTAAAACAGGCGACCACCTTGTTTGCGTGCTTCACAAGAACGTTCCTGCACTTATCGCACAGATCACATCTGTTGTATCTGACAAGGGCGCAAATATCGAGAACCTTGTAAACAAGTCTAAGAAAGACTGGGCTTACACAATGCTCGATGTTACAGGCGACGTTGACGCTGACGCTTTCAAGTCTATCGAGGGCGTTGTTGGCGTAAGAGTTCTTTAATTGTTGATAAAAGAAATTTTATATGCAGCAATGAGGCTGCCCACGGACGAACTGCGTCTTGGGCAGCCTTTTTTGATACAAAAAAACTATAATTTAAGTGAAAAATGGAGGAATTTAAAATGGACAAACTTATAACAGCAATTTTATTTATCGGAATACCAATGGCACTGACTCAGCTTATTTACAGGATAATTGACCGCAAGGGTAACAAGACCGCAAAGCTTGCGGAGCGTTTTCCTGTGCTTGTGAAAAGAAAGTTTCTTGTGCAGATAGGCGGAGCAATGGCGTTCGTTATCGTGTTCGGGCTTATCTCGCTTCTGCTTGACCTGCCTATCAAGGTGTTTTTCATTGTGTGCGGAGTTGTAGTGGGCGTGATAAACGGCATGGCGGTCACGCTTATGTACAGAGATTAGTCGGTTGCAACGTGGCAACTGATGAAAAAAGCTGTCAGCATTTTTTGCCGACAGCTTTTTTGCAATCTTATTTCTTTCTGAATACCACAAGCTTGCTGATGACATAGTTAAGTATCAGCACAACAACGTTTGCCACTATCTTTGTTACCCAATAGTTGAAGCTGAGAAGTGAGTAGCCGAGCCACATCATGAACATTTCTACGAGAAGAGTGAATATCCTTCCACCGTAAAATGAAGCCGCTTCGGAGATTATCGCCTTTTTGCCCTCTGCTTCAGACTCGAATACCCATATCCTGTTTGTGACATATGCGAATGTTACTGCACATATCCATGATATGACGGTGCTTGTGGTGGAAACACCGCCCTTGCCTATGCCTGCCTGCTCCAAAAGCACTTTTGAGATGCCTGCGGTCACAAAGCTGACTGCGGTGGTGAGTACGCCGAAAAACAGATACAAAAGCATTTCTTTGTTTTTGACGTAAAAGGGTCTGAACCAGCCGAATATCTTCCAGTCCATTATTTTGTCGAAAATGTCCTTATCTTTCTTTGTCATTTTTGTTATCTCCTTTTGTGCATATGAATATTATGAACACAAAGAATATTATAACTCTTTTACATCGTTTTTTCAACAATACTGTTGCAATTGGTTAAAAAATATGTTATGATAACTATATGTAGTCAGTTTTCATGACTGCCTTTAGTGCTATTTTTATAACTAGGGCAGCAAATTTATATTCTGACCTGAAAGGATAATTTTATTTTATGAAAGTTGTTATCATCGCTGTGCTTCTTATGCTGTCTGCTATTTGTTCTGCAACGGAGACAGCGTTTTCTTCGTGCAACAGGATAAGGCTTAAAAAACTTGCAGACGACGGAAACAAGTCTGCAAAGAAGGCAATGAACATATGCGATAATTTTGACAAGGCACTCACTGCTATACTTGTTGGAAACAACGTGGTGAACATTTCTTCATCTTCTATTGCAACGGTGCTTTTTACGGAGAAGTTCGGCAAGGGAAGCGTGGGTCTGGCTACTGTAGTCATGACGGTGCTTGTGCTTATTTTTGGTGAGATCTTGCCTAAGAGTCTTGCGAAGGAAAATTCTGAGCGGTTTTCTATTCTTATGGCGGCTCCGCTCTCCGCATTCATGTTCATCATCACGCCTATAACGGCTATCTTTATGGGCATAAAAAGCGGTGTTTCAAAGCTTGTGGGCAACAAGAACAGCGAGCCGTCTGTTACTGAGGAAGAGCTTAAATATATCATAGACGAGATTCAGGACGAGGGCGTACTTGAAGAGCAGGAGTCTGAGCTTGTGCGTTCGGCACTTGATTTTGACGAGATAACCATAAGCGAGATACTTGTGCCGAGAGTAAATATCGAGGGTGTTGAGCTTCATGAGGATATGGAGAGCATAAAAAAACGCTTTGTGCAGACAAAGTTTTCAAGGCTCCCCGTGTATGACAAGGACTTAGACCACATTGTGGGACTTATCCACCAGTCTGACTTTTTTGAAATGTATCTCAAGGGCAAGACGGACATAAGTCTTATAATGAACAAGCCACTTTACATAACCGAAAACCGCAAGATCTCTGAGATCCTGAAGCAGATGCAGCGCAAAAAGGTGCATATGGCGGTGGTGCTCGACCAATATGGCGGTACGGAGGGCATTTGTACCCTTGAGGATATCATAGAGGAGCTTGTGGGCGAGATCTATGATGAGAGCGACGAGGAGGATACCTCCCTTGTGAAAATAAGCGACGGTGTTTACGAAGCGTCGGCGGAGCTTTCGGTATCGGATTTTCTTGAGAGGATAGGTCTGCCGGAGGACACTATCGAAACCGAAAGAACATCTCTCGGCGGCTGGATAATGGATATGCTTGACAGACTTCCTGAGCAGAATGAAGTTATAAGCTGTCCGCCTTTTGAGATGACAGTGAAAATGGAGGACGAGCAGAAAATAGACAGGATACGCTTCAAGATATCCGAAGAGGAGCTTGAAAGCAAGAAGGCGGAGGAAGAAAATGCCTAAGCAGATAAAGAAAGAGCAGATAAAAAAGTCAGAACTTTTATACAGAAAATGGTCTGTTGCAGGGCTTGCGGCAGCGGCTGTGTTCATGGGGTGTATGGCTGGGCTTATGAGCATGATAGTGAAAACCGAGGGGGCAAAAGTGCCAACGATAGTGCTTTTTGCGGCGTTCATTATCTACACGGCAGTGTCGGTGGTATGTGCGGTGCTTGGAGTGAAAAGCTATGTAAAGGACGACTGCGGAGTGTGTCTTTTTCAGGGTATAGTGCATATTTACAGCGTTATAGCCTGCGTAATGAATGTGAGAATGGCATTTATAATACTGTTCTCAGCGTTAGGCTCGCAATCGGGGGTAGATACCCTTATAGGAAGCCAATCGCAGAACGAATTTATACAAAGTCAGTATGCAAGCTGGATATGCCTAGCCATTGCTACTCTGTTCTCAGTGATACTTGGTATTTTGGCGGTAGTATGGCTTGTGAAAAATAAAAAGAACTGATAATTCGGCTTTGCGTAGGGGCAACCTTGGGTCGCCCGTTATTTCGTATGTTTCACAGCATACAGGTCTTAGAAAATCATATAGTAAGGAAAAAGAAAAATAATGTTTTTGCTTATACTTGTAGTTGTATGCTACACAATATGTTCCCTTAGCGACAAGTACGCCGTTTCAACGGCAAAATTCAACGGCGATGAGCTTGGATTCTTAATGGCGGCGGCAACGGCTGTTTTCATGGCTTGCTGTCTGCCTTTCCTCGACAGGACTATTACGCTTAGCTGGCAATCCTTTGCGGCGATAGGTCTGCTGTGCTTGTCGAAGATCCTTGAATTTAAGCTTTCGGCTATTATCCTTGATGAAATATCAGCCTTTGAGCTTAAGGCTTGGCTTGGTATCACCCTTTTCATGTCCTATGCAACGGATATTTTCCTTGGTGAAAAGCCGAGCATTTTCAAGTTTCTTTTTATCGTGCTTACTGTTGCAGGTCTTGTTTTTATCGCAAGATCAGGCAGAACGGACAGCGGCAATATAAATTACCGCAGGATAGTTGTTCCTCTGGTGTTCTATCTTTTGGCAAGATACGGCTACGGCATAGTTGTAAGAGCGTCGGAGAATTACATATCCTCGACCATGGCGCTGTTCTTTGCGCTTATACTTATGGCTATCATACTTCTGCCAAGGGCGAAGCCTTTGGAGATATTCAAGAAAAATCAAAAGGGCGCATGGGTGGTCGTGCTTACAAAGATCCCGAATGTGGCAGGTCTGCTTGCGGAGAACGCTGTTATTGCAGTGAGCCTTGCGAGTGCGTCATTTATCCAGCCTATGATACTGTGTTCGCTGTTTGTTATAGCGCTCATAAGAAAAGAGCCTATCACAAAGCTGAGATTTATCGGCAGCGTTATTTGTATGGCGGGCATAATCGGATTTCAGATATGTTAAAAGAAACGTCGGACGTTTTCAAATTCGTCCGACGTTTTGTTGTCTGAAAGTTTACAGAAAGAAAGTGAGCGACCAGAGGTCGCCCCTACATTTTGATGTTATGTTTATCTTTCGGTATTGTACATTGCGGCAAACCAGTAATCTTCTTCAAGATAGCTTGTGTTTTTCTTGCCCCATGTAATTTTTATTTTCACAAGACAGCCGTCAATATCCTCTTTTGGAAGCTCCAGCTTTTTTGACTCCTTGGCAAGCACCTTTCCGTCATAGCTGTAGACAGTGTAAAGCACATCACCGAGCCTGTCCCCTGTGGCTTCTACGGACATAGGGGTTTTAAGGGTAACATTGCCGTCCTTATCAACAGCCGCCTTTACATTAAATGACGGTACAGAGGAGAGCAGATCTTCAAAGCTCTTTTCAGCGGAAAGGCTCTCGCTCTTGCCGTTGCAGTATCGTGTCTTTTCAGTGCCGGGAAGCTCATATTTGCTTCCGTCACAGGTCAGCACAACTGAACCTTTCTCCACCTTTGGGGTTATATTTATCACAAGGGCGCAAGCCAAAAAGATAATAGCGGTAAGCAGACCTACAAGTATTTTCCTTTTCATTATTATCACCAATGCTATTATAGCACCTTTTGGAATAATAATCAAGGGCGGTGTTTGAAAATGAGATCAAGCAAATGAGTTGCAAATGTACAATAAAATATATAAAAAACTATTGACAAAATCAAAAATATAGGTTATAATAACCTCATAGTAAAAGAGAGTAGCTGGCGGAGAGATCCGTTTATGTTTGCGTCAGTACGTTCCGATGAGGGACCGCTGCATATCTAAACGGCGAGACTTTTATTGATTAAATTGCCACAGGCGCAGTTTACCCAATAAACGTCTTGCCGATTTTTTATGCGTTTATTTTACTGAGCCTATGAGAAAAGGAGGCTTTGAAGGGTATATCGGCAGCGACTACAGGAAAAAATAAAAAAGGTGGTATTTTATGAAGCAGTATCAGAAAAAACTTGACCAGCTTTACACTGAGTTTTCATCAGGTGAAAATGGTCTTTCAACCGAGCAGGCAGTGAAAAACTGCGAAAAGTTCGGACGAAATGTTATCACGGAGGGCAAGAAAAAGTCCATTCCCATGATTTTTTTAGAGCAGTATAAGGACTTCCTTGTGCTTATACTCATTATTGCTGCGATAGTTTCAGCTTTCATGAAAGACGTTGAGAGCTGTGCGGTAATTCTCGTTGTTATCACAATGAACGCTATCTTGGGTACAGTTCAGACTGTCAAGGCTGAAAAATCCCTGACAAACCTTAAAAAGCTTTCTGCGCCGACGGCTAAGGCGCTTCGTAACGGTGAAAAGGTCATTATCCCATCTGAGGAGATCGCAGTGGGCGACATTCTTCTTATCGAGGCAGGCGACCAGATATGTGCAGACGGCAGGCTGATAGAATGTGCGTCTGTTCAGGTGAACGAGTCGGCACTCACAGGCGAGAGCGTTAATATCGACAAGGATATGAGCGATATAGAGGACGAAAAGCCTCTTGCTGAGCGTGCTAACATGGTTTATTCGGGCTCTTTTGTCACATACGGCAGAGGAAAAATGCTTGTCACTGAGGTTGGTATGGACACTGAGGTGGGCAAGATAGCCTCGCTTATCCAGAACGCATCAGAGAGAAAAACGCCTCTCCAGAACACGCTTGACGAGTTCGGCAAAAAGCTTTCTATAGCTATCCTTATCGTTTGTGCAGTAGTGTTCGGACTTAGTGTGCTTCGTGGCGGCAAGCTTATGGATTCGTTCATGTTCGCTATCGCACTTGCTGTTGCGGCTATTCCTGAGGCTCTCAGCTCTATCGTTACTATTGTGCTTTCTTTCGGTACACAGAAAATGTCAAAGGAAAACGCTATCATAAGAAAGCTTCAAGCTGTTGAGGGCTTGGGCAGTGTTTCTGTAATATGCTCTGACAAGACCGGTACTCTTACTCAGAACAAGATGACAGTCAGAAAAATAATGGTAGACGGCAGGATAATCGACACTGACGCTGTTGATATTGACGATGAAAAGGTCAAGACTATGACAAGAGCCATGATCCTTTGCAACGATTCAAGCTGTAAAGACGGCGTTGAGATAGGCGACCCTACAGAAACGGCTCTTATCAATTTTGGCACAAAGCTTGGCATTGACACTGACAAGGTGAGGGAAGATCTCCCTAGAATTTCTGAGATACCATTTGATTCGGACAGAAAGCTTATGTCAACTCTGCACGTTATCGACGGCGAGAAGGTGCTTTATGTAAAGGGTGCGGCTGACGTTCTCATAAACAGGATAACTTCAAGCGATGAGGAAAAGGCTGTTATAACTCAGCGTGTGGCAGAGCTTTCGGAAAAAGGTTTGCGTATACTTGCATTTGCAGAGAAAAAATTTGACAAGGATACCGTATGTCCAGAGGACGAGGACGGATTGGAGTTTGTCGGTCTTATTGCTATGATGGATCCTCCGAGAGAGGAATCAAAGGCGGCTGTTGCGGAATGCCGCAAGGCAGGCATAAAGCCAGTCATGATAACAGGCGACCATATCGTTACGGCTTCGGCTATTGCCCGTGAGATAGGTATTCTTGACGACAACTCAAAGGCTGTTGAGGGTCACGAGCTTGACGCTTATTCAGACGAAGAGCTTGTTGACTTTGTAAAGGACAAGGCTGTTTACGCTCGTGTTACACCTGAGCATAAAATAAGGATCGTAAAGGCTTGGCAGGCAAACGGCTGTATAGTTTCCATGACAGGCGACGGAGTGAACGACGCACCTGCGTTAAAGCAGGCTGATGTGGGCGTTGCAATGGGCATCACAGGAACTGAGGTTTCAAAGGACGCTGCCTCAATGGTGCTTGCAGACGATAACTTTGCAACTATAGTCAAGGCCATAAGAAACGGCAGAAACATTTACGAGAACATTAAAAAGGCTATACTCTTCCTGCTTTCGGGCAACTTTGCGGCAATTCTTGTGGTGCTTTTCAACTCACTGCTTGGACTTCCTGTTCCGTTTGCGGCAATACATTTGCTGTTTATTAATCTGCTTACAGACTCGCTTCCTGCTATCGGTTTGGGTCTTGAACCTCACTCCGAAGAGGTCATGAAACGCAAGCCAAGAAACGCAAATGAATCTATACTCACACGTCCTTTCCTGGGCGAGATCGCATTGTATGGCGTAGTTATAGCGATAGCAGTAGCTTCGGCTTTCCTTATGGGAAACAAGACAAGCGCAGCTCTTGGTATGACGATGGCATTCGCAGTGCTTTGCTCTGCAAGATTGTTCCACGGCTTCTCCTGCAAGAAAAAAGGTCCTGTTATCTTCTCAAAGGACTTTTTCAACAACAAGTTCGGTCTTATGGCGTTCGGTCTTGGAATGGTATTTTTAAACTCCGTTCTGCTCGTTCCACCACTTAAAGGACTTTTCAAGATAGCAGACATGACAGGTATGCAGTTTGCATGGATATACATTCTAAGCTTTGGCTCTATGCTCGTTATCCAGCTTATAAAGGCGATATTCTTTACAAAGTCTGAAAAGTAAGGCTGTAGAGTTATCTTATAAAAGTTTCAAGGCGGGCGACCTTAGGTCGCACCTACGCAATAAAAATAACCGCTCTTCGTGATGTCACGGGGAGCGGTTTTGTTTTATTAAGATGTGGCTATCTGTGCTGAGAAGCTTTGCTTCCATGCTTGTATGGATATATTGATTTTTTTGTAATATTCTCCATAGTCATCGTATTCGCTTGACGGAATAAAAATGGGAAGCTTGTATATCGTAGGAACGGCTTTATAAAATGATGAAAATGAATTAATTTTCTTAAAACTAAAAACACAATGTTCTTCCTGAGAGGGATAGATTATTCCGCAGGTGTCACCGCCTGTCAGGAAAAGATATGACAATAGCTGGTGGATATCAGCGTCTTTATTCCAATCCCAGAACTTGTATTTTGCGTCTAATACGTTTCTTTTGGAATCGGATTTGCCCTTTTCTATGTAGTCAGGATACCAATATTCTTTGTCAGCCCATTGCAGGCTTCCTTTGGAATTGTCTGTAAGCAAATGTTCATAGCTATATTCGTTCAACAGCTTGACAGCGATAAACTCCTCCCACAGCCATGAGATATCAATGAGTATGCCAAAGGTGTCTTCTTCTTTATCGTCAAACACGTTCTGACCTGATTCCTGCAATATCATCAATGCGAGCTTTCTTACGTCCTCGTATTTTTGATACATAGGGTGGGTTATCTCTCTTCTGCACTTCATGGAGTCGGAATAGTTTACGTTCATTCGATATGAGGGCGTTGCATTTTCTATTGCGTCTATTATCTCGTTGAGGATAACGTTGTTGTTGAGATAGCCTTTCAAAATGTCGGGGAAATAGTCTTTGATATAGTCGAGAGTTTGGCGTATGAGGCATAGAATATCGTTGTCGTAGGAATACTCTCTTGTGGAATATCCGGTCTTTCCTAAAAAGGGATTGTTTATCTTTATGTGCCTGTTGATATCCATAACGCCCTTGAAGTCATACTCGTTGTATCTCTTTCGCACATACTCTTTGTATATTCCGTCTTCGTATGCTTCCATAAGCTTCATAAGAAACAGAAGCACCATTATGGCAGTATAGTCGCTTTCTGATTCGCTGTTTACGTTTATGTCAAAAACATTTATGCCGCACACACTGCACAATAGATAGAGCAGGAAATACTGTTTATCGTCCTTGTCAAAGCGTGACCTTATCCATTACGGCTTCTGCGGTGACTTCATGCCAAGCAAATCTTCTTCTTAAAGCAAAGTCAAAGACCTCTACGCTTCTGTCGATATCGTTCATTGTGCCTATGATATACACATTTGAGGGGATAAAGAACTTATCGTTATCATTATTTATATAGAATGTTTCGTCAGTTGCCAGTGCAGAATACTGCGTAGCTATCCTGCCTTTTTCTCCTCTGTAGTCTGCGTCCAAGCAGAACATGGTTTCACCAAGGACTTTTGATATTTCCGCTCTGTTTATCTCGTCAATGATAAAAAGGAAAGGAGGGAGTTCGGCTGGCTTTATGTTTTCAGCATCAAAGCCTTCCTCTTTTATCTTGTTTATCCAGAAGTCAACGATAGACTTGTCCTCGCCAGAGAGAAACTCTTTTATGGCATCTTCCGTCACCTTTTTGCCTGAAGCCTGTATACGCTCTATAACTCCTGCTTTTCTGCAAAATGACTTGAAAGAGCCGTTTTTTAACGTATAGCCTATGCTTCCGCTTGCAAGGTTTGGTCTTATGCCCTCGATAAAGTCTGTGTAGTCATATGAGGGGTGGAACTGCACCATTTCCATTTGTATATTTTTATCGGCGTTTTTGCCCAACAGCTTGTCGGCGATCTCATTTCTTGCGGAAAATGTCTTTCCTGTGCCAGGTGCGCCGTTTAAAATGAGCTGTTTGTTTGCTTTTAACAGTGAATATGTATCTACCATAAGTGAAAAACCTCCGCCAGATGTGACTTGAGTGCCATCTATCAAGAATTCTGCTACTTGTCTCATTTTCTGTATAGCGTCAGGTTCTCCGTCAATAAATATGCTGTTATTATTGGCGTCCCTAAAGATAGGTTTTTTACTGCTGTCAGTAAGGTTGACCCAAGCACCCGTTCTAAAAACGTCCATTTCGGTATCTTTAGATATTGATAGTAAAGCTTTATTTATTGTAAGGGTTCTGCTTTTGTCAACAAAATTACCTGCATTTTGCCGCCATGCTCCTAGCTTTGTTTCTATTGGTGTAGGATTTGGATACATTATATAAAGAAAATTTTCAATGTACTTTTTGTCTGTAGGTGATTGAATGCCCTGCAAAACTATCACCATAAAGAAATGGAGATTTCTTCTTAAATAACCTCTATCTGTTTCTTTTTGAAATTGGTCACTGTTTAAGTATTCAAGCTGTTTTATAAACGTTTCGTCTTGGTCAATCAACAACTGTTGCACATCTGCAAATGTGCTGTTCCATGTTATTTTTCCCATATCAGGTACTCCATTCTTCTATAATTTTATTGCAATAATTTCGTTATATCTTATCAGCAACGCTTTGTCAAGGCGGAGTAATCAGAAATAGAGGAATATCCACTGATCCATGGTGTCAAGATCAAGTTCTCTTACGTCTATGATCTTGCTGGTGCAGTCTGATATTATGGTCACGGTCTCGAGGCTTTCACATTTGCTGAATGCATATGAATTGATGTAATTTAATGAAGTCGGGATAGTTATGTTTTTAAGATTTTTGCAGTTATAAAATGCCATGAAGCCTATATCTGTTACGCCATATGGTATCTCAAGGTTTTCAAGACTTTTACATTCGCTGAAAGCATAACTGCCTATGCTTTTGACTGCGTCGGGAATGGTGATGTATTCAAGACTACGGCAGCCTGCAAAAGTATTATTGTATATTTTATCTATTGAATCAGGCAGTTTTATGTGTTCAAGGCTTTCGCAATTGTTGAATGCGTGTGCGCCAATGTAATATAATGAATTAGGAAGAGTTATGCTTTTAAGACTTTCGCACTGATGAAACGCATAATGTCCAATATCAGTTGTGCCATATGGTATCTCGATGCTTTCAAGACTTGTACATTCATCGAAAGCATAACACCCTATGCTTATTAACGCATTAGGCAGGGTAATGTTTTTAAGGCTTCGGCAACCTGAGAACGCACAATTGGTTATTTTCTTTACTGAGTCAGGTAGCTTTACTTGTTTTAGACTTTCACAATTTTCAAATTCGCTGTCGCATATGACAAGCGTACCATTTGGGACAGTTATGTCTGTAAGTTTCTTGCACCCACTAAAGGCATTGCATCTAATGTCCTTTGCAGACTCAGGTATTTTTATGTCTTCAAGGCTCGTACATTCGCTGAAAGCATGTTCGCCTATGGCTTTAACTGTGTCAGGCAGAGTGATGTTTTTAAGACTTTTACAACCCTCAAACGCACTATTGCGTATCTCAGTTACCGTCTCAGGCAGTTTTATGTGTTCAAGGCTTTCGCAGTTTTCAAATACGCTCAGGTCTATGAGCGTAACGCTATTTGGGATAGTTATGTCTTTAAGATTTTTGCAGCCTTTAAAGGCATAGAAGCCAATGTCCTCTACTGAATCAGGTATTTTTATGCTTTTGAGGCTTGTGCAGTTTTCAAAAGCCTTTTCCCATATAGAAATTACTCCATCTGGTATATTTATACTTTCAAGCTCGGTGCAATTACAAAACGCTTCTTTGCTAATAGTTGTCAGTGAGCTTGGAAGAGTTATATTCTTTAGTTTGGTGCAACCCTTAAATGCGGCTTCGTCAATGCTTATTACAGAATCAGGTATAATTATACTTTCAAGCTCGGTGCAATTACAAAACGCTTCTTTGCTGATAGTTGTCAGTGAGCTTGAAAGAGTTATATTCTTTAGTTTGGTGCAACCTTTAAATGCGCCTTCGTCAATTATTGTTACAGAATCGGGTATGGTTATACTTTCAAGGTTGGTGCATTTTCCAAAAGCTTCTTCACCGATAGTTGTCAGCGAGCTTGGGAGAGTGATGCTTTCAATGCCGCAATCCTGAAATGCACAAAAGCCAATAGTAGTTACTGTGTCAGGTATGTCTACATTTTTTAGATTGTAGCATCCGTCAAAGATCAAAGAATGAATAATCGTTGCGTTTTTGGGAAGCTTTACACTTTCAAGTTCATAGCAATTTCTAAATAGATAGACGTAGCTTGTCGATTCGGGCATAGTCAGGTTTTCAAGATTTATGGACCTCATTGATATATTCCTCCATTTTTCTTTATTTGACTATATTATAACACATCAACTGTCCGTTTGTCTGGACTGCAAATAAAAAAGCGGCCATATGCAAAACATGGTCGCTTTTCCAATATCTTTATAGTTATATATCTTCGCTGTTCACCCATACCCCGTCCTCTTTATGAAGTATCCTCTGATTTTCAGACCCTCTGAATTTCAGGGAGATGTTTTTCTTTTCAAGGACGAACTCGCCGTCAACAAGGTAGTCAATAAGGCTCAGCATTTCGTCTGTGTACTGTGTTCTGTATGGGGACTTTGAGCCTGCAAGCAGGTCAGTTTCAAGGGTACAGCCTGTGTAGCACCACACGTCCTTGTCGGGAAGTTCTGTTTTCACACGGCGGAGGAGTTTTGTAAGCTCAGACTGGTTCTCAGGCTCCATAGGCTCGCCGCCAAGGAGCGTAAGTCCTTTTATATAGCCCTTTGAGAGGGCGTCAATTATCTCGTCTGCGGTGGTATCTGTGAAAGGCTTGCCGTAGTCAAAGTTCCAAGTGTCAGGTTGAAAACAGCCCTTGCAGTGGTGTCTGCAACCTGATACGAACAGCGTGACCCTCACACCTGAGCCATTGGCGATATCGGTTTTCTTTATCTCACAATAATTCATTTTCCGCTCCTTTCATACATACAACGCAGGGCAATACGATTTTGTATTGCCCCGATAGTCATATGCTGTTTGCTGTTTTATGTCAGTAATAATGTTCATTATTTTCGGATTTTGCAGTTTTGAGTTTTTGAGTTTTCCTTGCTATAATGTTCATTTTTCTGACGAGTTTTGATTTTTGAACTTTTGGGTTTTAACGGCTATAATGTTCACTTTTTTTGAAAATCGCTCAAAAAATTTTTTGGGTTTTGTAATTCTACAAATTTTTCTGAGCAAATCACAAATGCAAAACTCTCTCCTTTATCTCCTGAGTCCTGCCCTGATTCCAGAACTGCGTGCCGATGTAGCCGCAGGTGCGCCTTGCAACGTTCAGAGTGTTCTGATCTCTGTTGCCGCAGTTCGGACACTCCCATACAAGCTTGCCGTCATCTTCTACTATCTTTATCTCACCGTCAAAACCGCACTTCTGACAGTAGTCGCTCTTTGTGTTAAGCTCGGCATACATGATGTTGTCGTAAATATGCTGCATAACTGCAAGAACAGCCTCTATGTTGTTCTGCATATTCGGCACTTCCACATAGCTGATAGCTCCTCCTGGTGAGAGAGCCTGGAACTGTGACTCAAAGGTGAGCTTGTCAAATGCGTCGATGTTCTCGGTAACATGGATATGATAGCTGTTTGTGATGTAGTTTCTGTCTGTTACACCCTCGATAACACCAAAACGCTTCTGCAAACATCTTGCAAATTTGTATGTTGTGGACTCCAATGGCGTGCCGTAAAGGCTGAAATCTATGTTTGTTTCTGCTCTCCACTTTGCGCAGGCATCATTAAGGTGCTGCATAACTTCAAGGGCAAAAGGCGTTGCTGAAGGGTCTGTGTGTGACTTGCCCGTCATGTATCTTACGCATTCGCAAAGACCTGCATAGCCAAGTGATATGGTGGAATATCCGCCGAACAGGAGCTTGTCGATAGTTTCACCCTTTTTAAGCCTTGCCAATGCACCGTTCTGCCAAAGGATAGGCGCAACGTCTGACGGAGTGCCTTTAAGTCTTTCGTGACGGAGCATAAGCGCACGTCTGCAAAGCTCAAGCCTTTCATCAAATATCTTCCAGAACTTATCCATATCCTTATATGACGAGCAGGCAACGTCCACAAGGTTTATTGTAACAACGCCCTGATTGAATCTGCCGTAATACTTAGGCTTGCCGTTTTCGTCAAGATATGTTGTAAGGAAGCTTCTGCAGCCCATGCAAGGGTAGCACTGACCATTGCCATTCTTGTCTACCTTAAGCTCCTTCATTTTCTTTTCGCTTATATAGTCAGGCACCATTCTCTTTGCGGTACACTTTGCAGCAAGCTTTGTAAGCTCCCAATATTTTGAGCCTTCTCTTATGTTGTCCTCTTCAAGGACATATATTAGCTTAGGGAACGCAGGTGTTATATAGACGCCCTTTTCGTTCTTTACGCCTTGGATACGCTGTCTGAGCATTTCCTCTATGATAGCCGCAAGGTCATCTCTTGTCTGCCCCTCCGGCACCTCGTCAAGGTACATGAAAACAGTAACGAAAGGTGCTTGACCATTTGTTGTCATAAGAGTGATGACCTGATACTGTATCATCTGAACGCCCTGAACTATCTCAGCTTTTACTCTCATTTCGGCTACCTTATTTATAGTATCCTCGTCGGCAGGGATATTAAGCTCTGCGAACTCTTTTTTTACCTCACGGCGGTATTTATCACGGGATATCTGAACGAACGGAGCAAGGTGGGAAAGTGTGATACTCTGTCCGCCATACTGTGAAGAAGCTATCTGAGCGATAGATTGTGTAGCGATATTGCAGGCTGTAGAGAAGCTGTGTGGCTTTTCTATCATGACCTCACTTATGACAGTGCCGTTCTGGAGCATATCCTCAAGATTTACAAGACAGCAGTTGTGCATATGCTGAGCGAAATAATCGGCGTCGTGGAAATGTATCAGACCTTTTTCGTGAGCTTCAACTATATCGTCAGGAAGCAAAAATCTTCTTGTGATATCCTTGCTGACCTCGCCTGCCATATAATCCCTCTGAACTGAATTGACAGTAGGGTTCTTATTGGAATTTTCCTGCTTGACTTCCTCGTTCTCGAAGTTAAGAAGAGAAAGTATCTGCTTGTCAGTAGTATTAGCCTGTCTGACGATAGAACGCTCATAGCGGTAGGTGATATAATGCTTTGCCACTGTATACTTGCCGTGGCGCATGATATCGGCTTCCACCCAGTCCTGAATAGTTTCAACGTCCATAGCCCTATTCATTTCAGAGCATTTGTCCTCTATATTCTGTGCTATCTCTCCTATCTCTCCCTCAGAGAGCCTATCCTTTTCCTCCACAGTGATATTAGCTTTCGCAACGGCGTTTTCTATCTTTTCCTTATCGAACGTATTCTCAGCGCCGCTTCTTTTTATTATCTTCACCTATACTCTTCCTTTCATTCTATCCTGCTCAACCACTATATATTGTGGTTGACTGCTTTTATCACAACATAATATTGAACATTTACTATTATACCACAATCAGAATATAAGTCAAGGGCATAGAATGATAAATAATCTACAAAAATTTCGGTTAAAAACAGAGCAGTTTGCCGAAAAAGTATTACAAATGATTACAAACACTTGATTGACAAAAAGTGTGAAAAACAATGGAATTTAAAGGGATGATAAAGGTGTGAAGTGGCAGGAGGTGATGTGAATGTTTTGTAAAATAAATAGTAAAATTCCATTAACTCATTGACAAAGGGGCTTGCATATGATATAATATTAGAGTTGAATGCGCCAGTAGCTCAGCTGGATAGAGTGACTGGCTACGAACCAGTAGGTCGGGGGTTCGAGTCCCTTCTGGCGCACCAATCATTTTTGATACTCACAAAGGAAAATCCACAGGATATAAAAAATGTGGACTTTCCTCAGCAAGTATCTTTAAGTATCCTTGCTGAGCATATATGAAAGCTTGTAGTAACAAACTAGGATATGTTTTGTGACATTTGTTTCGTTTCGCTCTTAGACCTTGTCAAGGCAGCTTCACATTGTGGAGCTTAAGCGAATCATCTGATGTTAATCCATAGTGGCGTCGGCACATAGGCTTGCAGTTAGCTTAACTGTTACTGGCTGGCTCGTGTTCATGTTCTGAAATGTTAAGAATGCCTGATCGGCGTGATTGAACAGTAACGAACGTCATGGCTCTAAGCGACTTAAAGACAACTCAATGTCTTGTTGTGCTTGTGTTTCACATCAGTTGACCTCATCTCAATCTTATTTGAGGACTTACGATATTCGATTTTCAAGCTGCATTTTTGACGAGTTGAATCAGCAGCTAAAAGCAAAAAGAGCTTTCCAGATGTTTGACATCGTGAAAAGCCCTTGACAATCTATTTCCAACGTGCTATAATAGAGCACGAGGATAGCATTCTCTGAAAGCTCCACAGTTGCTGTAACATCTGTGCTGCTGGGCTTATAAATTCCGCCAAGAGTTTATAAGCCTTAGAGGGTGCGATTTTTTATGCCCTCTAAATTTCCTCTGTATATTAATTATACCACCATTTTGTCAATTTGTCAATACTTTTGCGGAAATTAATGGCGGAAAATATATATTTTATATATAAATGCAAAATGCCCCCTAGTGTGTCACCGTGACACATATTCTTGGTCTTGTCATTTTAGAAACTTTTTCGAAAAAGTATTTTTTCAAAAATGGAGTTGTTTCTTATGGTTATTCTTGAGGTTCCTGAATTTCAATATGATATTGTCAAATCCAGAGGTGCTGTCTGGGATGCTAACATCAAAAAGTGGTGTGCTGATCGAAAACATCTAAATGCATTATGCGAATGGATACCGTACTATAAGGAATCTTACTATCATGGAAAAGAAGTTCAGGGTATAAATACTTTTGAATTACAAGAGTTTGATAAGGTCTTTGATAATAATATAGATATTATTAATCAATATTTGTATCTATGTATTACGAATATCAAGTGTCCTCTTTGCTGGGAAGAAACGCCTGTTGTGTTTAAAATATCTTGTTATGAATATTATATAGACGATGTTTCTAATGATTTTTTCCCTTTTGAAAACTTTTCTATCCTGCCCTTAAAAGACATAATGGTTATGAATAAATCAAATCCGGTGATTTCATATTTGTATGAATATCTTCATGATAATTTCGGGTATGATATGAACGTATTTATATCTGAGTTCTATGATGATAAATGCAATTTAAAGTATTGTAGCAAGGATTATTTATGCTACAACACTTGTCGTAACTGCCACCGCCACTTAAATATTGAAGATGAAAAGCTGTCTTTATGGTTTAGTGATGTCTTGTTCGATTTTTCCTTTGATGTTTTAAAAATTGAATTAAAGTATGATTTGGTTTATTCGTATTACGCAACTCCTGCAATTATAGATTTAAAAGAATATTATTATGAGATTCCCGATGAATATAAGAATTCAACAGACCCTCTTCGTAGCAATTCTCCGTTTTGTAATAAGGCTTACGAAACGTGGAAAAACGAAGGCTTTTACAGATCAGAATTTTTTGCCAAATGGAAACAAAAATTAAAAAATGCAGAAGTGATAAGATTTACATTTTAATTCATATAGCGATTTCGTATGTTGATATACTATGCAAGTGTTTGATTGCAAATAAAAACTCCCTATGTGTCACGATGACACACCAGGACGTTCTTTACTAAAATAGTTAAGTTTTGAGTATTTATGTGTTAAACTCATATTTTTTATTTTATATTTATAGAAATAAAGATAAAAGATAACATGTTTTTTGTCTTTTTTATAGTGAAAAAAACTTTTTTTAGAATTGTTAGTGAAAAATTTGACTTTTATTTTTTGGTGTGATATAATAAAATTTTCGCCCAAAGTGGAAATTTAGTGAAAAATGGTCAATTTATCACATTTTTTCTGAAAATAATAAAAAATCGGTTTTTGTTCGTATATGCGTTTGACGGCAAGAAAATTTTGTGGTATAATATTACTTGGATGAGGAAATAAAAAGCAGACCTGCTTTCAGATATTAAAGGAAAGGAGGTAATTGCCAAGTGGATGTACCAATTTTAGCACTGACCATTTTGCTTGTTTGGGTTTTGGGCAACATTATAAAAGAGCAAAAAAAATAACCGTGCTAGCCTGTCAAACTAAACGGTTATTTTAAATAATCACAGACAACCAACTTAGTAAGTTGCGTTGCCTCATCTATGTTTAATATAGCACAATTTGAGTTGATTGTCAACATTGTTAAGACTTCTCAGGGCTTTTATGCTCTGGGATGTCTTTTTATTTATGTTATGTACAATGTGAAAAATTATGAATGTGTCACGGTGACACATTCACATCTTTCATGTAATCTTCAATAGTGTTAGCAACGTTAAGCTTCTCCTGAAATGTTAAGTGAGTGTAGATATCGCTCGTCACTGCCAAACTGCTGTGTCCAAGCCATGCAGATACGGCTTTCATGGGAACGCCATGTTGAACGAGCAGGGAAGCGCAAGTGTGGCGAAGATCGTGAAAGCGGCATCTGAGGTGCATTTCGTTCATTAGTCTGATGTAACGGACAGAAAGCTCATCAGGCTGTATAAGAATGCCCTTGCTATCAACGCATATGTATTGTAAATATTGCCGTGAATAGCTGCTCCTGTTAGCTGCATAAGACAAGCACTGCTTGTGTTTGAGCCATTTCAAGTAGCTGTATACACTGTCAGGCAGCGGAAGTGTGCGGCGGCTTGACCTTGTTTTAGGCACGTCTGAAAATATAAGCGTAGTTTTATGGTTTTTGACGCATTTGACCACAGTATGTTGAATGCACATAGTGCGCTGCTCAAAATTGATATCCGACCAACGCAGCCCCAAAACTTCACTGCGCCTAAGCCCCATTGTTCCTGCTATAAACACAGGTGTGTAAATTGCAGTGTGTTTTATTTTGCTGAGAACAAGATCAAATTGCTCTGTGTTGAGAAAGTTACCACAGAACTTGTCGCAGGAGGGAAGTTCTGCAAGAAGTGCGGCATTTTGGTCTGTCAATCCGTTCTTTACGGCAAATTTCAGCGCCATCTTGATGTTTGAATGATGTTTCCTGATGGTTGAGCCTGATAAGCCTGATTGAAGCTTTGTGAAATAATATTCTTCAAGCACTGCTGGCGTGAGCTGAGAAAGCATTGTACCCTTGCTGCGAAAATACGGCACAATATGGCGATTGACCTGGGTGCAGTAAGCTTCATATGTGTTGGCTTTTACAGACATTTTTTTGTTGTGCAGCCACGTTTCAAGCAGATCGGCGAACGGAGTGTCACTAGCTTTTTTAGCCGACAACTTGTCTTTAAGCTGTTGGTTTTCTCCTGCAAGCTGTATCACAAGTTTTTCAAGTTTTGTTTTTTCGTCAATTAGTTCTTCGATAGTCATAATGATCCCCTTTTTTGATATAATAAATTAATTATATTACAAAAACAGGTATTTTGACAGCTTGAATTGATATCTGTCTGAAAGAAAAAAGCGAATTTCACATAAAAACAAATACTCATCAATAACTTTGATAATAACTAAGTATATAAACCAAAATCAATTATTTGATTTCAGACAGATAATCAAGAATGGGTCAGTTATAGACAGTTCATTTTACCCACTACCCCTTTTTAAGAAAAAAATCTCCGAAAGCCGCATTTTTTTCTTAAAACCTATTGACAAATCCGATTTTTTGTTATACAATGAACTTGTGTTTTTAATGGGTGTGTTCATTGTAAAGCAATGAATGCTCTGCCTCCTGCTTGAGCGGCGGGGGGCTTTTTTTATTCTGCTGTGAGGAACATATATGCAGACAGTATATGTGTTGTCTGTAAAATCACCTACACGAGTTCTGATTTTCTTCTTACGAATGAATTTGCCTTTTACAAGCTTTTCTATCGTCCTGAGAACGTCCTGACGGCTCATGCCAAGAAGCTTAGATAGATCATTATAGCTTTGGAAAAAACTCTTGTGCGAGCTGTCAGCCAGCTTACAGCACACTGCATAAACTCTGAATTCATTTCCATTCAATCTGCTCATAAGCTTTTTATCCATGGTGAAATATTTAGAAGCTGTAGATACGGCATCAATAGTGTATGTATATGTTCCGAGCTTGCCGGGTGTAGTCATTTGACGTTTCTGTGATTTTATGAAACCGCATTTGCTGAGAGAACGGACTGTACGCTTTACCGTTGACAACGAACAACCGCATAGTGACATAAGGGTTGACTGCTTGACTGTGATCTCATAGCCAAGCAGATTTCTTTTTGTATTCTTGTGGATAAGACTATAGAATACACAGGCAAGTTTCAAGTCTGATGCCTGTGTAAAACGTGTAACAAAGCTGTTAGGTATTCGCATTTTTCAATTCCTCATTATTAATGTATTGTTCCAGTGCCGCCCATTCATCGGCAACAAAATTGCTGCGTATATCAGGACGTTTCTGTATTTTCTTTATGTAGCCCCTTGCAGCGGCATAGTTTTTCTTTTCTATAAGGCTGCTAAGCTCATCTCCTGCAAGTCCATTGACCTTATAGAGAAGTGCAGATATATCTACATATGGGAGTTCGCTTTGAGAAGCAGGGAAGTCATCGGGGAGATAAAGCTCGTCTGTGCTTTCATCAAAGCCGTCCTCGTCATCCTGAAAGTCATTGTCAGAATAAGCCTGGGCAAATATTTTTCGTGCTTCATTATCACGAAATTCTTTTAGCTGTTGGATATGCTGCTGATACTCTATGACCTGACGCTGCGCCTGACTTGCCTGTTTTTCAAGATCCAATGCAGTCTTATACACAAGCTCAGAAACTGCTCCGCCTGCAGCTTTTATTTTCTCAATATCATTAAGCTGCATATAGTATTTGTTCATAGCACTTTCTGCATTATTTTTCAGCTTATCAAGTCTATACTGATTGCCTATAACGCCCAAACTGTCCCAAAGCTCATCATATGGGTAAAGCACAGCAGAGAGGTCTATGTTATGGTTTCTTATAGGCAGATTTTCGACAGGTATTCTTGGCGGCTTATTCTCGATAAGGTGATAAGGCGTGATATTAGTTCGTATTGGCTCACAACGCATTTTCTTAACTATGGCAGTGCCAAAAGGAAGCTTAGACAGCTGTGTGGTATCGAGCAGAGCCTTGCGGTCAACGTGTTCGCCTTGGTGATCGATAAAGCCATATAGGCTGCCGCTGAATGTAAGATAGTTTACGGTCTCGTTTCCTATCATTTCGGAAAACGCCTTGTTAGTGTTTCCGTTAAGAGAGAGTATGTATATCTGAATATTGCAAGCGCCCTTTATGCCGTCCTCTTCTTTATCATACTTCTTGAGCTGACCATAGTCCTGCAGAAAGAGATTGAACAGAATGTTAGCTCCTGGAGAAGCGTTCATTTTGCTGCTGAGGTCAGGAAGCTTTGTCATTTGACCAAACTCATCGTAGATATACTCTATTTTTCGTGGCAATTTGCCGCCCTGGTATTTTCTTGCCTGCTTTGCAAGGTACATAAAGGATTGGTCTGCAAACATTGAAGCTATTACATAACGTGATTTTTCCTCATACGGCACAAGCATATATATTATGCAAGGCTGATCTTCATTGATAAGGTCAGCAAAGTTTATTTCATTTTTAGATGTCAGCTTTTGAACTCCCATATCCGTCATGAAGATCTCAAGGTCTGCGGAGAGAACAGTGTATATTGAAGAACGTGTATCGCCCTGGGAGAACTTTGACGTTGAATAGGATGTTCTTGCAAGACAGCCCACAGGCAGCGCATTGAACAGTTCATCGAGAGCATTGACCATTTTCTTATTGCCGCTTTCGTCCTCGATCACTGTATTATATACGCCAAATTCAGTGAAGAATGTTGTTATGCTGTACATATTAACGTTTGACATATCACCTTTTTCATAGCCTTTATCAAGGAAATAGTATATCAAGGCGCTTAAAAGTGACCTTGCAGAGTCTGTCCATATTGCTTCGCTTTGTACATCGTCTGTAAGACAGTGGGCAAACGAGCTGACAAGCTTAGAGGTTTGTGAAAGATCGTTGCTTCCGCTCCGTTTTGCAGCGAGATATTCGTCAATGATAAGTTGTAGAGGATTCCAACAATCAGATCGGTCCGTATCGATAAGATTAAGAGTGACTATCTTATATCCGTTATTTGCAAAATCTTCATATGTCAGTTCAAGCAACTCGCCTTTCATATCGTTTATGATAAGCGAGGGCTTATTTTTTGAGTTAGCCATAAGCCGCATACTTGGCAGCACATAGCATTCGCCTTTACCTGAACGAGGAGCGCCTACTATCATTGTGTTGTATGTACCAGTTTCAACATAGTACATACCATTGCTTTCACCAATGAGCATACCAGCTTGTTCCGCTGACTTTATATTATCCATAGGGACTGCCTGAAAGTGTTCAAGAAGCTCATTATCTTCCATGAATTTATTATCACCCTTGATGTCCTTGCTGTCATTCTTCATACGCCACAGAGTATGGAGCTTTACTGTTATACACAATCCTACTACCATTGCCAGGATAATCTCAAAAATGAACATCATAAATCCTGACGGAACAACGATGTTCCACGGCATAAAGTGAGTGCTTGTGTATTCACCAGAGCGTCCGTTAAGGCTTACCCTGCGCATACTTTTAAAGATGTAAATAAAAATGCTGTTAAAGATCACATACAGTATCGATGTAGCTATTGCAAATTGTTTTATTCTGACATTTCGGCGGTCTTTGTCTTTTTCAATAGGTGTTTTATTCACCGCATTTAAAATACGCATAGCAAGATCATAGATCCAACCAAATACAAAAAGTATTTTTGCGATGATAAGATTTTTTATGCGCTTAAGTTTTTCAAGATCCATATTAGTTCCCCTTTATATGCTATGATATTGTTCTTTTGCTTTCGCCATTTCCTGCTCAATCTCAAATTCTCTCATAAGACGTGCGGTTTTTGCTTCCTCAGATTTAAGGGCGTTGCGCAGCATACTTGATGATTTATGAAGAAGTGTCCTCTGCGCCTGCATACAGCCTGCTAGTCTGAATTCAAATGGTATATCCGCTTTTTTACCGCTTATTATCTTTTTAGCAATGTCATTGCCTGAGCGTGCTGACTTTCTCAGCCATTGATATGCTGCTTTCTTTTGACCGTCACGAAGCAGCATTAAACCATAAGCGAGCTGTCCACTGTTGTTGCCGTTTAAAGCGCACTGACGGGAGCACTTTTCAGCCATTTCGTTTTTATTTTCAGATAGATACACTTTTCCAAGAATATACTGTGCATTTGGATCGTTGTATTCAAACGCAGAACGCTTAAGGTATTCTTTAGCTTTTGTATTATTGAATGAGCTATAGTATTTGCCCAGAGTGTATATCGCAGGCTCAAAGTCCTTATCGGCGGCTGATGAAAGGTAGCGTATTCCTTTTGAAACTTCTGTTGATTTTCTGCTATCAAGAAGAATTTTCCCTGCAGCATACATTCCGTATGTATTATCCTTGTCTGCGGCTTTGATGAAATACTGCAATGCTTTTCTTTTGTCCTGAAATGAAAGATACAATTTACCAAGGCGGTACGCTGCTATTCCCATAACATCATCCTTATGCTCAGCAGCGTGCATAAGGTGCTTTTCTGCAAGAGCATTGTCATTGAATTGCTCCTGATAGAGTTTTCCGAGAGTGTATGCTGCATAGTAATTATCTTTTGCTGCTGAACGTTCTAAGTATGATGCCGCCTTGTCATATCTCTCTTGTGAAAGATACAGCTTGCCAAGACTATATTCACACAATCCTGTTTTATCCTGTGCGTTTTCAGCACCCTTTATCAGGACTTTTTCAGCCTTTTGAAGATCTTTTTTGTTGTCGCTCTGATAGAGCTTACCGAGCATATATTGTGCTTTATAGTTATTGGAGTCCGCCGAGAGCAGCAGATATTTTTCAGCACATTCAAGGTCTATATCCGTTCCTTTGCCATTCAGATACATCATACCTATCTTGTAGCTGATATTATCGTCATGGTTTTTAGTGAATACTTTCTCTAAACCTGTTAAAGCTTCAGCGTAAAAATCATGCGCACTCGTTAGGTCTTTTTCTACTCCTTGTCCCAGTTCATAAGCTTGTCCTACGGCATAACTTGCGAACGGCATTCCGCCTTTGCTGCTTAGTGAGCGCATATAATAGTCAAATGCTTTGGCATAGTCTGTTTCAACACCAGAGCCGTACTTGTATATGTTACCGAGAGCAAAAAAAGCATATTTGTTTTCAGACAGCTTATAATGCTCTATGGCTGAGTTATAGTCTTGAGTAACTCCAAGACCATATTCATACTTTTTACCTATACGATAGTTGAGATAGGATTTTGTCCAATTATCACGTTTGTCATCACTCATGCTTACTATGGACAGCAGCTTGTGAAAATCTTCAAAGGCTTTGCTGTAATATTGCTGACTTAGTGTATCGCCGTCATTGGATTTTAGCATTTGGCTGTCATAAAGCTTGCCTATGTCATATGTTGCGATAATATTTCCGCTTTTGCTTTCTATTGAGAGTATTTCAAAAGCTTTTTCGGGGTCTTTCTTTATGACTGCTGATTTGTTCTGTTCATTTCCGTACATATAGTCGAGGGCAAGCTTATAGTTCTTGCTCCAATCTATGCGTAGACGTTCCACTGCCTGATCGCTTTTATCATTTTCAGACAGATACGCTTCAGGCTCTTGCGGAAAAATATCCGTGCTGTAGTCAGGAGCATTTGGTTCATACAACTCATCATAATTTCTTGAAGATAGGTACATTTCCAAATCATCAGGGATATCAGAGTTTTCTAAAGAGTCATAAGGCATAGCATCCTCTAAATCATCTTTTTTATTTTCAGACAGATACACATTTGATTTCTGCGAGGAAATACCGTTGTTGTAGTCAGGCTCATTTTTCTCAGAAAAGCCTTCGCTTTCTTTTTCAGACAGATACGTTTTCGTTTTTGGAAAGTAAGAAGTATTATCAAGATCTATATGGGATTGCAGATCCTCAGGTGGTTCAAAATTGACATTCTTTGTGTTGTAGTATTCACGGCAGATAGAAAGAAATGAGTTTCCTACTCTGGAGTAAAAACCTGACGGATCATGAAGCTGATGTTCTTTATACTCAGCCCACCTTGAATTTTGTCCGTATCTGTTTCGGAACATTGCTTGTGTGCTGTCGAGCTTATGAAGATATGTGTCAAACATTATTTGCAAAGTTTGATTTTCTGATATGACAGATCTTATACAACTGTCAATCTCGTTTTTTGTCACATCATTTTGTTTTGCATACCACCACTGCTTGCCGCTGTTTTTTAGGTCATCAGGAAGCTTATCGATAAGTGCGTTTATTTTTTGAATACTGCTTGCAAACTCGGACTTGATATGAGGTGCAAGCACGTTTCTTTGAAATTCAGTAAGGTTAGCAGCGGCGGCACTTTTGTCAATGAAGTGCGTCATTTCAGTTTTCAAAGCGTTGAAAGCTTTCTGCTCGATATCGTCTTGACCTTTGTTTTTGTATGTAATGCGTCTATCTTCAAGTCGGTGATATTCAAGAAGCTGATAATGGATATGTACATTACCTGTATTGACGTGAATGCTGCCGACCCAGTAGCAGTTACTTGCATCCAACTTTTCTGATTTGTCTATCATTTTGTTAATGCCTTTTCGTGCGGCTTCAATAAGTGCCTGGCGGTTGAGCTGATTGCCGACTATGAAATTATTCTGCCGCAGATATGCGTTATCAAATGAGATAACTCCTGCATATTTCGGACAGCCCTCAGAGCGGCTGACAGCTTCAAGCTGACGTATCTTGTCTATATCGGCAGGAGTCAGACTATCTTGTGTGCTTGTGAAAGCACCTAAAGAGCGTTCAGCTTTTATGTTTTGAGCCTGACTTTTCTCGTTTGGTACAAATTCTGAATATACATACTCCATTTCGTTGGCGTGTTTGTTCGGCTCAAAAGCTTCAGGGCGGAGCATATAGTCCAGAAAATCGAATATCTTGTTGCCACCGTCACCGCTTATTCGCCACTTGTATACGAATTTGCATTTGTGAAATATTCCTGGTGTCATTATTAGTCACTCTGTTCGTCTTGCAGGGAGTCTGCACCCTTATCAACTGAGCGCTGATGTACGATGCTCTTGTAGTTGTCATTTGATCGTGACATGACGTCATGCGGTTCGCTGTCACTCAGACGCTTGTCGGCTGAGTGGAATTCCTGCACTTCATAGAAGTGCAGGAGCGTATTAATTCCGTCACGCTCCTGATATATCATGCTGTTATTTTCTTTTGCGATCATTAGCAGCTTTTCAATGTTATCTTGAATGTTTTTCAAACATTCATCGTTTGGTGTTTGTTTGATGTTATTGTAGGCACTGTCTATCAGAAACGCAAGACAATTGCTGTATGTTTTAATTCCGTTCAGCTCCATTATCTTTAAAAACCTTTGATAATGTAGTTCTGAAAAAGACAGCAGCTTATTGATAGGTTTGCTTTTCATTTTTCATCCAACCTTTCCGTGTAGTTTGATTTTATTTTGTGATATTTAAGTTAGAGGTGTGGGTCAAGAGCATAAAGGCACGATATCGTGCCTGCTGGAAACCTCGGTAGAACCGAGGTTTCAGGTGGGATACTGTGATATCATCGGGTCTTTTTCTATATACGATTTTTTGTATATAATTGTAATTTATATATTTTATATATATTGCAAATCAAAATTTATATATGATTTATATACGAAAACTTCCTCTATTTACCTCTTTATATACGAATTATATAATTTTCATGCTGTAATAATCTGTATATATTTCTGTTGTGTAAACAAAACAGGCTTATTTATGAACTTTCTTTGTCCGAAATTTCAAGCATCCTGAGAATTTCTTCATTTGTAATTGAGTTTTCTTCAGAATTTGTTATCGTTTCTGTAAGAAGATTTTCGATTTTTTCTGTTGTATTTATCATTTTTTGCGCTGCAATATGCACATTATTTATAGTGGAATTTGCACCCTCTGAAAGGCGGTCAAGCTCCTGATTTACTAACGCACGAACGATAGGCGGAAGAATATTTACAACAAAATCGTCATTGCTTTTCACAAAATCTGATATTAGTTTTGTAAGTAATGCGTTCCGTGATAAGTCCTCAGCTTTTGCTATATTGTCTAGTTTATCTATCATATTCTCAGGAATATTGCGTATGATTATATCCATTTTCAATTACTCTCCTTATATACTTCATTGTAGAAATCAGCTTCATCACCATATTTTTTTGCTATCTCTTTGCTGTTGCCCTTGAACACGTTAGGGAGAATTTGCGGTATGGTGTAAAGGAAAAAGCCTTGCTCAGGTGTCCACTTATTTAATTCAAAGTAATATGGTTTACGTCCTTCTTCTTTTATATATACAGCAGTGAAATTTTTGTCTGCAAACCTTATCTCTTCAATGCTGTTATATTGGAAGTGGTAATCCTCTTTTTTATCTTTATAGTAAGCAAGCTGCAGTTCATTTTCTGTTGCCTTTATATAAAGAAAATGCCTTGGATATTTCACAAACATCTTTCCTGTTACCATTGCAAGGATAGTAAAAAACGCTGTAAGTAAATAAAAAAGCAGTGCTGCTTTTGCAAAAAGTGCAGATAAAAAATACATTACCAATGCACAAAAAACTGCGATTATAACAGTGTATTTTATCTTGTTAGTTCTTGCTTTTTGAACTTGAAATTCATCATCAAAAGAACTGTTTTCGTTATTGACAGGGTACTCAAAAAGTATATTTTCCATAGCACTTTACCTCACTTGTTCTGTGACGAGATGGTTATATCACTGCTGCATATTTTCACGTTATTATCTTTAAAAGTCCTCAGTTCTCCCTTAACTACTATCACACTGCCTTTGCGCAAATGATTTCTTGCAAAGGAAATTGTGCTTTCCTCATTAACGTATACAGTGAAAACATCGTTAAAGCTCTGCTCGCCTTTTTTAGCCTTTCTGGGCACTGCGATAAGAAATTCGATAGCATAGGCGCTTAGGTTTTTTATATCAGAAACGATAAAACCTATTACTCTTACTTTATTTGAAGAATTATTAAAAGTCATTCTGATTACCTCTTTTCATTATTGGCTAACTGTTATCATACAGCTTGCCTTTAAGCCCTTATCTTCTGTTGTTGCGGTTATGATAGCTTTGCCTTTTGATACGGCTGTTACATTGCCGTTGCTGTCAACTGTTGCAATATCAGGACGGTTACTCTCCCATTTTACGTTCTTATTAATGGCATTGTCAGGCTCGATCTCTGCACGAAGCTGAGTGCGTCCTCCCACTTTAAGCTGAACGTCATTATACTCAAAATCTGTAGCAAGCTTTATAGAATAGACTCTAGGCTGCGTTGTTGTAGTTGTTACTTGCTCTGTCGGCTTTGCAGATGGAGCAAGTGTTTGAGCAGGCTCATTATGTGTTGCGCCAGTGGTCTGTTCTGGGGCATATGCAGGCTCATCATATCGTCTTGTCTCCTGCGGTCTTGTGTTGTTTTCTGCTGTTGCAGCTTGATGTTTGGTTGAAGTAGTTGTGCTTGTTTGTGACTCTTCTGCCGCCTTTTCGCTGACGTTATGTGTTGTTTGTGATGTAGCCTTTGTAGTCACAGCGACAGCTTGTGCTGTTGTGGTTTTTGGCTTTGTTGTGCTTGAAATACTGCTTGCTGTACTCGTTTGTGTACGGCTTTCAGTATTGCCTGGGACAATTTTTATTGCACTTTTCTGCATATCTTTTCGGTCAATAGTTATCGTTCTAATGTACCCTTTTCCTTTCTCAGTGTGTGCAGGTATCTTCTCTCCAAATTCATCATATGCGTCTGCATATTTTGTATCTGGCAGAGCAGATCTGACAACAACACGCATTATCTTGAAGTCGGACGGAGGGTCTTTCACTGTTACTTTTCTTGAATAATCATCATATTTTTCGCTGACTGTGAACTTATACTCTGTTAGATCATCATCAAATCTTATCGTCTTAATTTCGGGATATGTTGCCCTAGTATCACTGCTAGAAAGGCGGCATTTTAAAACAAATTCGCAAATATTATCGTGGTAAGAAGCGTCTGTTATCTTTATATTGTAGCAATTAAGAGTTAGCGTCTGATTATAATTATCGCTTTTGCTTTTGTATGTAATTGATTGCATCCATCTGTTCGATGTGAGAAAAAATGCTGCTAACAACACTGTCACAACAGTAAATATTATATATATTTTACTGCTGCTTTTAGGACTTACTACTTTCATCGTGCCGCCTCCGTTCCTGCAGCTTGAAGAAGTTCTTTGATAAGATTATCCACCATTTGAACTATAACTGCGTCAATATAATGACTTATGTTTTGCTCCATTCTAAGGTAGGAATATGTTTCTGCAAGGAAGCATTTCCTGAAATAATCAGAGTCCATTTTTCTCAACATAAGTCCATATTCCTGCTTAGAATATTCGTTGTAATAGTGAGAAAAGCAGTTGTGGATTATCTCTATTCTGTCCTCTGCATTGCCCATATAGAGAAGCTGTCTTGCACCAACAATTCTTCTGCAATGCAGCTTGTCCCTGCCTGCTCCTAATGACAACAGCATTTGACCAGGCTCAAATGCTGTGCTTTCTTTAAGCTCGGTATATGAGAATTGCGGAAAGGCTTGGTGCAATATCTCAATGCTTTCAGGCGATTGTTTAAGCACCAATCGGTATTGAACTAGGGAGAAAATGACTTTTATAGAGCCTGCTGCTGTGATGTTTCCGTCAGGAATAAAGTCTAATATTGATTGAGTTGCAAACCATAATCCTGCAAAATATTTTCTTGTGCGGCGAACAAGTTTTTCAATAAACTCTGTTACCTGTGGATATTTCACTGAGATAAATCTGTGAGCTTCGTCAATAAGACACACAACATTTCTTTTATCCCATGGATTGATAAGGTTTTGATTGTAGCCTATGTTTTTGCATATCGTTGACCACATAATAGTGAGAATATTAAAAAGCTGAGCGTTGTATACATTCTCAGCCATTTCACTTATGCTCTTAACATCAAAGATTATCAGGTCATTGTTTTTTACATCAACATTAGTCGCTCCGTCAAACATTCCTGCATATGCACCTTTACCGCAAAGCTGTTTTATATACACCTGAATGTTGCTGTACGCTTCATATTTTCTTTCTGGCATACCTGTTATGTTGCAAAGCTTTTCGTGAAGCTTGTTGTTTACATCTGTAAAAGACGGAAACTGTTTCGGATCAAGATATGTAACATCTGTTTCAGGGAAAATACTCTTGTCTGACAGACATTCAGTTACAAGATCCATAAAGATTTCCATAGTGTACATATCTATTTCTGGCATATACATTGACATAAATGTGCGTATTCTTGACATTTCAGAAGCAAAATTTTCTCTTGCTTCGTCCTCTGGTGATATCTCATCATCAACTCGTGAGTCTACAACTTTACATATTTGCAGAGGATTTATCCTTGAATTGCTGTTTATCTTTATGGTTTGACCATCATAGACCTTTGCCATAGGTTGATACTCGCTTTCGATATCAAGTACCATTACTTTATTGCCTATAAGCAGCTGGTCTTCAAGCATTGATTTCAGCGTTACTGATTTACCGCCGCCTTTAAGTCCTATTGCCAAAAGGTCAAAGGAATTACGACTTTTAGTCCGTTTAAAGGTATTGAGAATATTAAGACCGCCTGTTTCCGTGAAGCCAAAGAAAAGCCCTGTATCGTCTATATGTGATTGATAGTAAAACGGAAACTGACGTGACAAGGTATCAAACACTGGGAAAGGAGTTTTTATTGTATTGCTCTTATCAATGGTGGATAAAAACTCATGCTGCATTATATTTGTTGGAACATACGCCGCCAAACCGCTGAGTTCAAGCTCGTGGATCAGTTCCTGTGTCCGTTTATTCAGTGAGTTTAGATCGGTATCACTTACAATAAATCTGAGTGTTACATAGTATATCTGCTCATTGCCATTTTTTATGTTCTGGTATATCATTTCTAGCTTCTGATATTCAGTGCTTGTATCGAGCTTTTCTGTGGCGTCCTGAATTATACCTCCTCGTGACTCTAACTCTCGCAGGGAAGAACTAAGTTCATCTAATACAGTTTCTTTATCAGCCACATTAACGTCCCATACTATCGTATCATTCGATTGTGTAACTATCTGAGCAAGTCTAAGGTCATCTATCTCAGCTGCATAATCGTACACTACCACTGTCTGAGCAAACACATCATTTATCTTGTAATAGTTTGGCTTAAATATTATTGTTTCAGGCAGGATAGTTTCATTAAGATCTCCATTTTCGGACAACTGCTGATTTTCTGTATTCAGACAGATAAGCTTATTGAGCGTAACGATTATTTCTTCGGTTGAACACCATGATACATCAACATCTCTCATGTGGTTTATAAACCTCTGAGCGCCAGTATATATTTTCTTCTCGTCATCAGAATAGATAAAAAGATAAGCCATTCGGTCATAATGGCTTACCTCAAAATCTTCAAATATATCATGCTGTTCGTTGAGCAGATATTCTGAATACCTATTGATGCTTTTTTGCATTTTATACTTTATATAGGCTTTCTGATTAGCAAGATACGGAGTTTTTGAAGTGAAAACGTATTTGTGATCAGTGCCTATAGATAAAGTTGCCTTGGCAAAATTATTGAAAACTGTATTGCGGTCATAATCGTTAAGATCGAATATATCCATGCCTGATACGGCAAGAACACCCATTTTAAGTGATTTTCCTTTGACCTTAAGCGTCACAATGCCGTTTTCAATGCTTTCAAATGAAAGACGTGACATTATGCTCGATTGGTCTTCGGCAGCTTTCTTATGTGCTTTTCTTTTTGAAAAACCTTTACCATTGACCTTGTTATTCGTGCTTTTCGGCGTCGATGATCTCCTCATCATTGATCTCTCCTCCTTGGTGCTTGTGCAGAGTTTTATTTGTCATTAGGAAACTGAGCCACTCAAGCCATGCTTCAGCAAAGCTTTTGCATGGATCAGAGGGGCTTTTTCCGCTCATTATGAGAAATATCACACTACAGAATATGATAAATGGAATGCCTAGTTTGGGACTTACCATGATATTGGCTAACTGTGATGACACCATTAGTGTTACTATCAATCCGACTATTTTTGTAAGGTTGATATGGCGGAAGATACGCTGTTCCGCTTTTGTCTTTTTAGGTACTACTCCCATATGTTACTTGCCTCCCTTGTCCTTAAATCCATTTCCTTTTGATGTGTCAGGTTTATTGTTATTATTGCTTGCTGCAGCCTTTGGAGCGTCAAAGCCACTGCCATGAGCAGGCTGAGATGTGCCGCTATTATTGCTGTTATTGTTGCTGTTTCCACTGTTGTTATCGGCTCTTGCGTCAGTTCCATTTGTGCCGTCTTTGCCTGCTGCGCCTTGCGCACCTCTGTCGCCTTTAGCTCCATTCATGCCGTTAGCGCCATTTAAGCCGTCTTTTCCGTCAGCACCCTTTGAAACACTGCCTGCGCCGCCTGATGAAAAGCCCTCTCCTACAGACTCTTTTACGTTATTGGCAATGTTGTCTTTTGCATTTGAGAATGTATCTTTTATTGAGCCTGGATTTGTTGCTGCATAAGCTGCCTTTGCGCCTGCATTAGTATGACCGAAAGCCCCGCCGACAGCGCCTGTTACAGTTCCAACAGCCGCTCCGCCTATAGCTTTTCCTATCTTTCCAGGGGTAGTATCACCGCCGTGTATACCGCCATATACGCCGCCTGCAAAGCCTTTTACTGCTCCTGCTGCGCTGCTTGCGGTATGCTTTGCTATATTACTTGCACCATGTACAACGCTGCTTCCTGCACGAGCAAGTCCCATTGTGGCATAACTGCCCATTTGCATTGATTGGTTGATAGCCATCATTGTGGCTGCGCCAGACTTAACACCTGCGTCAATGCCGAACAGCTTAGTCAGTATTTCAGGTCCGTCTATAACAAATTTTGCTCCTGCGATTATGACTATAAGCATTACGGCAAAATTATCTCCATAATCAGAAGATTTTACGCCCCATATAACGGAAATATATATCCTTATGAGAATGACAACTATCATAAGAACAATATTTGAGAGAAGCATATTTTGTATAGCCTTTTTGGCACGTCCTGAGCCATTAAGATCAGTAGCTATTATAAAAGGTGTTATTAGCTGTGAGAACACTATTTCAAAAAGGGTAGTTGCTATTTTTATTCCGCTGAAAATAAGACAAATAGCTACTGCTATCATTAGTACGAATGTTGACCAGAAGTCTATGTGATAATAGTACAAGCTGTCATATGTGTATCCGCTAGTAATATTTCTTCTTATAACTTGTTCTAAAGAATTAAGATTGTCATATTCTTCTTCATCAAAGAGTGGAAAAGCTTGATATGTTGCATTAACAGGCTCTGCTTCTTTAGCAGTCCTTGTGTTTGCAGCTATATTAAGATTTCTTATGACATCATTTTTTATGATATCAAGCGCTTCTTCAACAGTGTGTGCGTTTGCTCCAACTTCCTGCGTTTTGCCTGCGGCAGCTACAGCAGGGTGGTTTGCTATAATGTCACGAAGATATGTATTATAGTTAATGACATTTGTTATCCTGCTGCCGTCTGGATAATGCAGATCTCCAAGTGTAGCACCATAAGGACAAGCGTCCCCAATAGAAGCTGATAAAAATGTTTCATAATCTTTTTCAGACAGAACGCTTCCGTATATTGAGCCTGATGTGCTGTATACAGAACAGTAAACTTGCATATTTGCGCCATAATCAGCGCTAAGTATAAGTTCGCCGTTTGCATTTTTTAGAATATTATATTCATCTTCAAGACCGAGCAGGGACATCATGTTTTCGGTTGTCAGGTCATTAAATTTTTTCTGGGCAGGGTATACATCATTTACATCAGTGATATAATAGGTAGTCCATGGTTTATCATCATCAGGCGCAATACCACCAGTTATCTCGATATCTTTTATATTTCCAGAACTTCCTACAGTGTCAAGGTAATTCATTTTTTTCTTCAGGTCAACGCTGTTCTCGACGTCATATATTCCTGAAGCTAAAAGATCTTTTCCGAGTGTTCCTATAGCAACTGTTCCGTCACTGTTTACACTTGCTTGCTCAGATTGATCGTTTATCTTAATGTTTTGAGCTACATCAACACCTTTGCTGCGGAGAGAGTTGCAGGAAGATATAAATGTAGGAAATGCCACAAGAAGTATAGATGAAACGAGTATGCTCATAAGAAAGTCAGATACACGGATCTTATTGTGGTAAACTACTAATGCACAAGCTCCTAAAACGAGCGCAAGGCTCATTACTGCTATTATGACAGTTCCCATTTTACCAAAGCTGAATTCATCTGACAGATAATCAAAAAAGTTGAGCTTGAGCAGGGCGCTGATAGCTTTATCAAAAAAGTCAATTACATCTGCAAGAAAACTCAGAATGTTAAATTCGATATTCCGTAACAGATCACGAAACTGATTTCGGACAGTTACCATTTTTAGAATACTTGAAGAACAGCCAGTATATCCTGATCGTTCGGCTGCCCATACCTCCAAGCTTCCAAAGCCACTTGTTACTATGGCAGCTATAAATATGAGTTGATACCACACCTTTTTTGTTTTCATGTACTTCAAAATTATGCTCCTTTCGTGTGCTTTTTGTTTGTGTATGCTCGTAGAAACACTATAGATAAGCGTTTTTACGGACACACACAAATGTGTGTCCTTTTGATTTAACCCACGCCCATACTCTGCAAGAATTGGTCTGCGAAAACAAGCAAAATAATGGCAAAAACTAAAGCGATGAGCCACGTTTTTACATTAGCGACACCTTGTTTGCCGCTTGTGCTGAGGCATATAACTACGCCTACAACACACAAACCAATAAGTGACTCTGCAACAATGGACAAACCATCCTTATTTTTTTTTATCCACGCTGCTATGTTAGACCATACTCCGCCTGCTTCTGTGTCTTCAACGTCAGCATAAGCTGCCACGATCGTTGAAAAACAAGCCGTCATTGCTCCGAAAATTCGTGCGCTAAGCTTTATGCCTTTTCCTTTGATTTTCTCAATTGTTTTTTTCATAATTATTCCTCCGTATTTTGTTTTTTGTTTTTCGACGTTACAATAAATTTCAGCGTATCGTTCCAATCTTTGCCGTAAGGCGGTATGCTCACTTTTACAGTGTAATTTGCAGAATAGTCAGACATTAGCTTTTCTGTTGCTTGACGTCCTCTTTCATCATTATCAAGACAAAAGACTATCTGTTTGATCCGTGGATCATCAGATAGTCTTTGTTTAAGTGCTATATCAGAGCAGCCTGATAGTGATACCCTGTTTATTCCAAGCCAACAATCAGAACGATACATTTCAGACATTCCGACTGCTGCACACTGTTTTTTCATTGAAAGCTGCATTAAAGCTCCGTGAGATAAAAGGTCTATGGGTGCTTCAAACACATAAAGCTTTGTAGGGTCATAACCATACGCATTTGGTTTAGCAGGGATATAAAAGCTGTATTCTTTCATGCTGCCTTCAATGTTCTGCGGATAGTATTTGTTGTATGTGTTTGTGATCTTTGCTTCTGCAAACTTCATTGAGCCAAATTTATCGTAGCCGCAGAAAATAGCTCGCTTTTTAACATCGAGGTATATGAGCTTATTGCTGACACAATAATTTATTATGTCAGCTGGAAGCTTTCTCGTTATGTTAAGATAAGCGAAAAGCTCTCGCCATTTGCCCTGCATGGGCGGCGGAGCTTTAAATTCTGCCTTTTTAGTTTTTTTCTGATAGTGCTGTTCGCTGATTACTGCTTTTCTCATTTCAGGAGAAGCTCGTATACTGGCGTTGCCTATTAGACGAGAAACAGCTTCTTTAAAATCGTATCCATCGACCTTGCAAAGCCAGTCGATAGCACCTTTTCCGTAAAGATCTCTTGAATACCAGTGCCAGGTATAGCGGTCTGGATTGATCTTAAGACTGTCATGCTCTATCCCTATATACCAACCGCCTGACGATTTAAAGTTGAAACCCTCGTGGCTTTCGAGAAATGTGACCATATCTGTTCGCCGTGCGGCTTCAAGCTCCTCTTTAGAGTACATGACAAAGCTTTTGCCTGATTCGTATCTTCTGTCTATCATATACCCTCACCTCCTCTCATTATGAGTCGTGCTACAGCATCTTTGAAACCATATCCGCCAACTTTGCAGAGCCAGTCGATAGCACCTTTTCCAAACAGATTTCTTGAATACCAGTGCCATGTATAGCGGTCGGGGTTGATTTTAAGACTGTCATGTTCGTTGCATATAAGCCAGCCGTCTGAGGACTTAAAGGAAAAACCCTCGTGCTGCTCAAGAAATCTTACCATGTCGGTGTTCCTTGCTGCTTCGATCTCTTCTTTTGAATACATAACAAACTGCTCGCCAGAGTTATATCGTCTGTCTATCATATACCCTCACCTCCTCTCAATGTTTTATAATTTAAGAGCCTTTGGCTTAAGTTTTTCCAGTAAGGAATTATTCTTGCTTGTGTCAATTTTGTCACCGTTAAAAACATAGCTGCGAAACTGGTCGCTTTCTTTTTCAGACAGATTATAGACCTTTGTATCTGACGCAGCGATGAGCTTGCCACCCTTTGATACTACATCACACCATTCTGATTTGTCTTTAGTGCCGATCAATGCCTGATATTTGTTATTATGGAATCTAAATTCCACAGCACTTTCAGGAGCATTATTTATACTCTGAGAATTTCCGCTGAGCTGTGCATTGACATATTCAAGACGCTTTGTCTTTTCGGATAATTCTTGTCCATGTTCAAATGGTTTGAGCATATTTTGCTGAGCTTCTGAGAGATCTTTGTTTGCTCTTTCAAGCTGTTCTTCAAAAGAACATTGCTTCTGATTTATCTGTATTCCTGCAAGATTTTCAATTCTTCTGACATTTCCCACGCCATTATCTGTGGCAATGTCACATGAATAGGTGAGTTCTCCGTGGAGAACAGCGATACAAGGTTTATTATCAAGCTCAAAAAATGTATTTGCTGACGGATTTCGTTCTATTGTGACTTTAAAGCCATGATACGTTCCAAGCTCTATAGGCTCACCTGTGGCAGTACATTTTGCCATTGCCACGGCAATTTGTTCCCCTGCATTTTCTCTCTTATCGTATCTGACGCCGCCTATTGTCATTTCAAACTCCTTGTTCAACGCCTGATTTTTTTGATATTTAGACATATCGTTCCTAGCTTTTGTGAGAAGTTCAGAGTATTGTGTTATCTGTTTCGGCAAAATTTTCTCTGCCAACTCCTGCATTTTATAAATTGACTTCTTGTGTTCTGCTTCAAGAGTTTTCAGCATTGCAACATCATTGTCAAGCTGTATTTTCTCTTTTATCATAGGATTACCCGAAGCAATAGCTTGCATTTCAGAGTATGTAAGTACCATTTCGTCAACATCTTCTGAAACTCTCACAGGACTTTTGGAGGTCAATATCTGATTTATGAATTTTGCTTTATTGGTTATAATACCCATCATATATGCGTCAAACGTCTCTTCGGTAAGATAGTGGTAGATTCCGACGTGTGAAAATCTATTACCTTGCCTTATGCCACGTCCATCCTGCTGAGTGAGGTCAGATGGTTTCCACGGTATGTCAAGGTGATGGATTGCACAGATCCTATCTTGAATGTTAGCGCCCGTTCCAAGCTTTGAAGTACTTGCGATGATAAAACGTTTTTCTCCTTTGCGAAGGCTTTTGAACATCTCATCTCTTGCCCTATCTGTCTTTGCGTCGCCTGCAAAGCAAATCTCTTTTTCTGGTATTCCACGCTCGATAAGCGCTTGTTTTATAGCTTTGTACACAGAGAAGTGTGTTTCGTCCTCGTTGATCGCTATATCACAGAATACTATCTGCACGCCTTTTTCTGTCATAGTTTTTCTGTAGTTCTTTTCGAGGTTATCGATAAGCTTCATCACTTTGCTGTCTGGTGCAGGCTGAGCGTCTTTGAAAATACATCTAGTGTCAAGACCGAGCAAGCGTGCTTCATGAGTTATTTTCAGCATATTGTCCTGCCGTGGGTCGACAGTACCGCTGTGTATCGTTTCAGAACGTGTGGCAAGCTCTTTCATGTATGCTTTTTGACGTTCGTCAGGCTTTGAGGTCACTACTATCGGCTTGCCTGTTTCAAGCTTTGGCACAGGAAGTTTCAGCATATCCGCTGTTTGAATATCAGCGAATTCCTTATACATCTGCATAAGCTCAGGAATATTCACAAACTTGCTGAAACGGTTCTTCATCTGAAAGCCGTTGCCCGCAGGCTTGATTTCAAGCTGTGATACCACCTCACCGAATGTACTCGCCCAATCATCAAAATTCTGCAATCCTGCTTTTTCAAGAAGATCTGGTCTGAGATAACGCTGCATGACATAAAACTCGACCATTGAATTGCTTATAGGCGTTCCTGTAGCAAAAAGTATATTGTTGCAGCCGTACTTATTGTTGAGGTACTGAGTTTTCATCAGCATATCCTCTGATTTTTGTGCTGCTGTTGTTTGTACGCCTGCCACATTTGACATTTTTGTAGAAACAAAGCAGTTCTTATAGTTATGTGCTTCATCGCACACTAGATAGTCAAAGCCGAGTTTTTCAAAACACAATGATGAGTCTTTTGGAGAAGAAAGCAGCTTTTCAAGCCTTTCCTCTATGTTTTTCTTCTGACGTTCAAGGGCTTTTACTGATGATTTATCCCTCTTTCCTGTTTCTGATATCGCACTCATGATATCGTGAAGTTCTTTTTGCATGAACTGCTCTTTGTACTCGTCTGACATAGGTATTCTTTCAAACTGAGTAAATGACATTATCACGGCGTCATAGTCACCAGTAACACATCTTGCAATAAAACGCTTTCTATTGGCTTTGGTAAAGTCTTCAGGTTTTGCCACAAGCAGTTTTGCGTTTGGATAAAGCCGCAGCCATTCACTTGCCATTTGCAGCGTAAGGTGCTTTGGCACAACTACGCAGGCTTTATTTATAAGACCAAGGCGTTTCTTCTCCATTACAGTGGCAACCATTTCAAAGCTTTTTCCTGCACCAACTTCATGTGCGAAAAGTGTGTTTCCTCCAAGCTTTGCACGCATTATGGCGTTTGATTGATGTTTCCGCAGCGTTATTGATGTGTTCATGCCTGGAAAAGTTTGATGTGAGCCGTCATACTCTCTGCCCCTTATGGAGTTGAACAGATAGTTATACTTTGCAACGTATTTTTCACGTCTACCCATATCGTTCCATAGCCAGTTTTTAAAAGCCTCCTTCATTAAACGAGCTTTCTCTTTTGCAAGCTGTGTTTCCTTAGTGTTTATCTCATACCATACTCTACTGTCCTCCTCTCGTCTGTCACGAACTAAAATATCACGCTGGTTAAGCAGATTTTCAAAAATATGATAACTACTCATTCGGTTTGTACCGTAGGTTTGATTTGCGGCAATAGAATGGTCTTGATATTTTCCCTCAATCTTATATTCGCCAAGCGTTGTTCTTGTGACAGGGTATAAGTATGTATTTGCTTTTGCATATTCATTCAGAAACTTGTTGTAATCTGCAATATCGATCCAGTTTGCACCGATCCTTACAGAAATCTCACTTGCATCAAGGTCTTTTGGCACAACTTTCATCAGAGCCTCTACGTTTTTGTTGTAGCTGCTGTCAATATGCTCCGCATGATCTCTGGCTATTCTCAGCTTATCACGAATATTGCCTGACAGATATTCAGATGACTCTGTATAGCCTGAATATGGGTCATTGTCTTTAACTTTGGCAGGATCTCTGAATAGTTCATCACCAAGGTCAGCAATAACCTTTTCAGGCGTAGTGTCTGTGAGCTGTGACATATAGAGAATATCGACCTTTCCCAATCTGTCCATTGACACTTGAAGTGCTTCTAGTGCTGTATCAACTTTTGAAACTGGAATATCTGGAAGTATCGTTCTCTTTGTGAATATTGCAGCCTTTTCAACTGTCTTATTTTCCACGTTGACGACTTCGAGTGCAGCTAAAGTGTTGTAGTCATCATCATTAGAAAAGCAGCGTGAATTGGCACTGTCAGTGATGTTTCCGAACTTTGTTCTGAAATTGTCATATGTGCTGTTGAGCTTTTTCTGAAGTTCTGCAAGCTGTTCATCAGTGCAGCCGTCAGCCTGGGCATTGATAAGCTCCATAGTTGCTTGCCTTAGAGTATGAAGCCCTTTCATGCGTTCAAGCGATTTGCCTGTTTCTGTGACCTTGACCATTACTTCATTTTCACGGAAATAAAGATCTCCGTCAACAATGGTATGAGTGAAGTTCCTGACAGTTGGATCAGCAGGGAGTATCTCAGCTGTCCCATTGTCAAGCTCAGTTTCCACAGTATCAATAACGCCGTCTATTTTTGAAATGGCATTTATGAGCTGCTGTGCAAGGGGAGTGTCACTGTTTGCATAGCAGGTCGTTACCTTGCTGTCTGCACCATATTTTCCTCGCATACGCTCGTCCCACGCCATAGTACCAAGTACCATATCGGGGTTATCTGCAAAATATTTGTTGCAAGGTATACCGTCTGCTGTTTGAGTAACGTGTACCCAGTCTGGTATAACAGAGGTCATTGTTGTTCTTTTTTTCAGAAAGATAATATCTGTTGTAACACTGTCTGCGTCTTTAAACGTTCCAGAGGGAAGTCTTACTGCGCCTAAAAGGTCACAGCGTTCGGCAAGATACTTTCTTGCTTTATCATTTTTCTTGTCCATTGTGAATTTTGAAGTCACAATGGCAACAATTCCTCCAGGCTTTACCTTATCTACTGCTTTTGCGGCGAAATAGTCATGAATTTTGAAGTGGTATTTATCATAGGCTTTGTCTGCAATGCCATAATCTCCAAAAGGTATATTACCTATGACCACGTCAAAGCTGTTATTCTTGAATGTTGTTTTTTCAAACCCTTTTATCTGGATATTATCCTCTGGATAGAGCTGCTTGGCTATTCGTCCTGAAATGCTGTCAAGCTCAACTCCGTAAAGTTTTGAATCTGCCCTCATTTCATCAGGCATTTTTGCAAAAAAATTTCCAACGCCCATGCTAGGCTCTAGGATGTTTCCACCCTCAAATTGAAATCTTTCCAAAGCAAGATATACGCTGTCTATGACTTCTGGCGGTGTATAGAAGCTTGTAAGTGTAGATGACCGTGCTGCGGTATATTCATCTGCGGTCAGAAGTTCTCTTAAACGAGTCTGCCTTGCTCCCCAACTGTCAGCAGAAACATTCTCATTATCCGCAACAAAAGCTTGAGCAGTTCCGCCCCAACCTGAGTATCTAGCCATTATCTTCTGTTCTTCAGGTGTCGCAAGCCGCTTTTCACTCTCTATTTTCAGTAAAGTTTCAATAGCAGCTATATTTGCGTCACATCGAGCAGCAGCTCCGCCCACAACAACATTATCAGGGTCAAAGTGGTATGTGCTTGCCTTGACATTTTTCTTTGGCTTTTCTACCTTTTCGGTTTTGACATCTTTATCAGGTATAGTGACGGTTTCAGAAACAGGGGGTGTTTCAAAGAGTGATATCTGTTCATCAGATGTGGCAGATATATGGGTGCTTTCAGAAACAGGCGGTATTGTCTTTTTTTCTTCAGAGAGAACATTATTATCGATTGTAGGTGTTTCATATGGTATAGGTTTTTCGACCTCACCATTTTTTATCGCAAGCATTTTCTTTTCATAATCGTCGATCTGTTCTCTTGTGAAGTAGGCGTTTTCAGGCATTTTCTCATACAGCTCATTGATCTTAGCTATCTGTTTTTCAACTGTTTCTGCCCACAAGTGCTTTTCTGCACCTGTTTTCAGATAGTAATCACAATCAAGCTTAAGCCTGCCCCAAAGCTTGTCTATTTCAGGCTGTGTTTCATTTGTAGGTGTAGGCACTTCATCGACCAGTTCTGCCATATGTGCGGCTTTTGCAGCTTCAAGCTCAGGTATGATCGATCTGTATATTGAGTATCTTTTCAGAAAATCAATAACGCCGCCGTATCCGTCACCTGCGTCCTGGCGTTCAGTGATCGTTTGTCCGTCAGGCATATTGATAGTAAACTTGACCTTATCATAGCCCATAAACTGTGAGAATTCGTCATCAGCGTCTGCTTCATACCATGCTTTTACTGAGCCGTACTTCTCTATTGCAGCCTTTGCTCCTGCCACCATTTCACTGTCAGCCTGTTCCATGAGCGTGTCAAATTCTGCAACACTGTAGGTCTTGCCGTCCTCAAAGTAGTTGCTTTCGCTCCATTCACAGGTTATTGTAGGCTCGGACAATGCAGCAGAGGTCTTGACACCATTTGAACTTATATCTGCACTATTTTCCTGTTGCATACTCTTGACAATATTGCGACTTTGGTGTATAATATTAGAGTCAAGATTGTTTATCGCCTCAGGCAAATGGAGCCTTTGATACGAGGACAATTCTTGACTTTTTTGTTCACTGTGATTAATGTAAAAATCATTATCATATTGCTTGACAATCTCGAAAAGTTCTGCTATACTTATATCAGAGCTATTAAGAACCGCAGGGCGTAGCTGCTCGTCAGCCAAACCTATAATTCTTAATGGTTCTATTTTTATGTCCTGCAAATTGTAGAGCCTTTTTAATGTTCCGCCTTTTGCGTCAAAGAGTTCTTCAATACTCATTTTGGCTATATAGTGGGTATTATCAATATTACAAATTGAGTAAAGCTTGTGCATAAAGGAAGAATTGTACGCTTTGTTATTTTTATTTAAATCAGTAAGCTGTGTGTCAAGGAGTGTGCCGCTTTCAACCAATTTTTTGACATGATGCAGCATTTCAAAAGGTATGTTATCTTCGTGCTTAAATGCATATCGGATCGAGTCTTCAATGCCGGCTCTACTGACTTGAATGTTCCAGCCGGTATCTTTGTTGACAAAAACGCCTCTGTCTATTACTTGATTTCTTACATCAGCTTTGATTTGTGGATAATCTGCACCTGTCGTGTCGATATTAACAATTTCGACTTTTGTTTGTTCTGAATTTCTCCAATCGCCGTTTTTTACTCTGTAAAACGGTGATTTTTTGTGTATTTCGTTTTCATATCTGTCAGCCCAGACCTGTGTAAGTTGCAATTCACTTTCAGTGAAATTCAAAACACTTTTTCGTGGTTCAATCGTTTTTAGAACGTCAAAATCCTGTTGTGTAAGGATCAGCTTCGATTGTTCCTTGGCGTGCTGTATTACTGCTTTGTCGAGAAATTCCTGCACGGCATGAGGCTCTATCTGACCATCGACCGCCTGATGAAACATATCAAAAAAAGTGCGTATCTCATCTGTTGTAAGGCGTTCATCTATCTCATCAAGAACAACCGTTGAAATTCCCTCAGAAAAACCCTGCTGCAGCATGGCTTTTTGTTCATCACTATATTCATGGTGAGAGAACATATCTGACAGTTTCAGCCGACCATTGAGCTCGTTTACATATGTATAGTAATCATTAAGTATGCCCTTTGAATCGAGTGTTTGATCTATTACACTTTGAGCGTAGTAGTCTGCTACTAAAGATGATATATGCCGCAGTTCGTCGGGCGAATATCGGATGCTTACCCAATGCTGTATGTTATGCTCGCCATTTTGTGCAGCCGCCACAACCGCTTGCTTTAGTGCAAGTATCTGGTCTTGCGAAAATTTAAGCCTTATAAGGTCTTGGAGTATATCATCAACCCTATCAGACGTGCTTTCTTGCTTTGCGGTTTTGGCATTGTCAAGAGCTTTGTTTTTGTGGTCAATTGCGATAACTTCTTTTTCAATTTCAAACAGCGTGTCTTTGGCAGCGTGCTGAACAGCTCTGCTGAAAAGAATCATATCTCTTGCATTTTTGATAAGGTCAAGAGCGCTTACATCAACATCGGTATGCAGATCTATTTTACCTGAAAGATTACATCTTTGAGAAACAACGAACTGCACCACAGAATCCAGTGCATGGCGGTATACCTCAGCCTGTTTTGTGTCAAGTCCCATTTGAGATATTGCATTTTGTACTGACTCAGCTATAGGCGCAGAATTAAGACTGTTTGCTGTCATTGCTTCGATACATTCTTTGACCGATCCTGCGTTTATATTGTATCGGTTATTAAGCGTATTGAGCAGCTCAGGTGTATTGCGGTCAGTAAGTGTCCACATCTCAGGCAACTCTTTGCCGCCTGTCTGAGTGACGTCATATAAATATCTGCAAGTGTGATTTTTGCCAAAAACAGCAACGCCGTGAGAGCCACGTCTTACATATCGCCCTAGACGTCCCCATTTCTTATACTCAGCGATCTTTGTTGCGTTTCTATTCTGCTGATATACTAGCACAGCGTCTGAATACGGCTGCTTATACATCTTTGCAGAAAATTTGAGATAATCAATGTATTCCTGCTTATTGTTCCTCAGCTGCTCATTGATTTCAAACCATGCTTGTTTTACAGCTTCATACTTATCGTGCTTATCCATTTAAGTTTCCCCTCTTTTATTTTTCAAGAATATTTAAGAGCCGCTCCAAAAGCGCTTTATTCTTGCCTGTATCTGTCATATCCACGATGTTGAGCGCATATCTTACGCCCTCAACAAATCCTAGATCGTGAGCGTCATCAATTACATTCGCTTGCAGTTCACATTCTTCCTCTTGCAGCTGAATTAATCGCTCTCGCCGCCCTTTGTAGGTTTTCACCCAATGGGTCTGAGCATTGTCTGTTTCGTAATCATCTTGAAATCCTATCATGATTTCTTCCAAGATATCAAACTTAGATTTCTTTGGCGTTTCAGTAATCATTGTGGTTACTCCTCTCGGTTATATAAAAAGAGCGTATGAATTTCTTCACACGCTCAGGTTTGCGATTTTAAGTTGTGTGTCACTGTGACACACTTATGTATGTGTAAGTTTATAACTTTGTAAAAAATATTGTATTGACCTTTCAATTTATAATATTTATACTTTATAGATGAAAGGAGGCGTATTTATAATGGACGTTATAAAAGATATCATAAATATTATTTACAACAATTATAAATTATCGCATTTTGTATTGTTAGCATTGTTAATGTGTTCATTTGACAATGATTTAAAATCAATGCTTGATCCGGTAATTTTTAATGATGTAAGGGTATATCCAATTCTTATGGGTTTGACAGTTCTTGTATACTTGACTACATGGCTATTATTCTGCTGGTGGTTTTTCTTGCACGTTAGTGATATAATTATTTCAATATCACGTAAACATAATGTTGATATGACTATATATGACAAATCCATTGTGTGTTTTGATTTAAAACCGTACAAAAAGGTTACTAGATACCGGCTAGTTAATGCAATTAAAATGTTATGTTTTCTCGTGATGATTGTGTCATTTCACAACCATTACCAATATATAGTTCATTACCTGCTTTCGCATTTTTGGAAATATCAGCTATTATTTTTAATATTTCCATCTGTTTTAGTGATCTATTTGTTTGTGTTTAAGAAATTCATAAAGAATAAAATTTGATTGTGTTTTTTTCTGTAAAATATATTGTTGTCTTATTTCACATAACATGATATAATAATCCAAGAATTTATAGTGAGTTGTATTTTTGGCTAATAACCTTTGTAGGTCTTTTCTTCATCATGATTTTTAAAAACTTCTCAAAACGTGCCGTATCTGCGGCTGTGGCTTTGTAGCGTTTAGGAACATCATGATGTAGTTTAAATGTTAGTCCTTTTCCTTTTTGCCCAAGTTCCATGTATTATTTTTCTCCTGTCATGCTTATTAACTGATATCCATTATCTTTCAAATATGTGGCGATGACAGCTTCTTGATTTTCAAAAAACAACTGCAATGAATTGTCTATCCAATAAGTATCTGAGTCAGGGTCATAAAAGATTGTAAACCTGTAGTCCTCAGCTACCTTATCTACACCTTTCATTTTTGCTATCATTTTATCAAAGTTGTTATCACAAACGTCATAGAACGGAACACCTAACTTTTCATCATCACCTTTTTCAAGGCAACCAAGTTCAAAACACTTAGAATCATCACTTTTATGTATGACGTATATCTTTGTGCTTTTATAATTTGGATAAAATAACAGCAGCTGTTCATGCTCATTAGCCGCATGATATGTCAAGTAGCTCTTACTTTTATAGTGATTTTCCAATCTTTCAAATATGCTCATTCCTCAACTCTCCGAATGATTATTTCTTTTAAGGTGTATCTCCCTGTTAATGCAGCCCTTAAAAGCATCAATATTTGTGAAGTAAAAAATACAACGCACAATAGTACTATAAATACAATGCATTTTTGAGGTATAGACCATTCGTTTAAAAAGAAAGAGCAAAGTATTGCAGCTATAACAACACTTTCAGCAAGACCTGATTTTAAAAGTTACATCATGGAGTTCATTGTCATTATTCACCATTATCACCTCTCTTAGAATATCCTCTACAAATAATTTTCTCGTCATTTAATTTGGCTATAATGTTTCCCTCATATGTGTATTTTTTTGAGAATACATTTATCAATATAGCACACTGCATAAAGCAGAAAATTGCAAACAGAACTATCATAAAATCATTGTTATCACAGTGTTCTTGCGGTAAGATCCAGCCGTTTTCAAAACAAACACATACTAGAATAGCTGAAATGACACTCTTACCAAACAATCTAATTTCATCTTTTAAAACAGATGTTACTGTATAAATTACTCTTTCTTTTTTACTTGGATACTTGAAATTAAAATCGATATTCACATTATTCATTCCCGTCCTCCTCAGCGCCTGCCCCGTTGCAGGCGCTTTCTTCATTATAGATAAATTGATCCCCTTTTTACTGTCTTTTTTCAGACAGTATCAATTATCTTTCTTTTCTTTTTCGGCTGAACATCACGATAGCAGCTCCTGCGAGAATGATAGCCACGCTGCACAGTACTGTTCTACCGTCTGTGTCATTGTCCGTTACACCAGTGTTCGGCGTGTCAGGTGCTTTTTCGTTGACCATATCCGTGTCAACTGTCTGTGCATATGCTACAGTGACCTGTTTTGAGTCAGCGACCAAATAGCCGTATGGAACTGTAGAGCCGTCCTCTGTTATTGTGTATGTACCTATCGGTACATTTTCAAACTTCGCTATGCCGTCCTTATCGGTTATCGCAGGAATGTTTATCTCTCTGCCTGTGTCAGATGTTCCCGAAAGAATAAAACGAATGCCCTCGATGTTCGTCATGCCGTCTGTTTTCTTGTGTACTTGAACTGTTCCTGTCTGCTCGTTATTGAGAATATTTTCATCAATAGTCTGAGCATACTCGACCTTGACTTCCTTTTCATCAGCTACGAGATAGCCGTATGGAACTGTTTCCTTATCCTCGATAATTTTGTATGTACCCACTGGTACGTTCTCAAAAACTGCTACGCCGTCCTTATCGGTAGTTGCAGGAATGTTTATTTCACGTCCTGTGTCTGATGTACCTTTGAGGTAGAAAGTGATACCCTCAACATTCTTCTGACCCTCAGTCCTTTTCTGAACCTTGATAGAGCCTGTCTTTTCCTCATTAGTGACCTTGACTGCTGCGGTTGTGTTGTACTCAACCGTGACCTCCTGCTCATCAGCAACAAGATAAGCCGCAGAAACTGTTGAGCCGTCCTCTGTGATGACATACTTGCCGATAACAAGCTTATCGAACATTGCTACGCCATTTTCATCTGTTGTCGCTTCAAACTTCAAGTCCTTGTTTGTATCAGAAATGCCTGTTGCAAAGAACTTAATGCCCTCGATATTGAGATTGCCTGTTGTTGTCTTTGTGACCTTGATAGAGCCACTTTTCTTCTTGTTTGTCATTTCAGCCTTGACGATATCATCGTTTTCTGTTATTTCGAACGGATAAAGAGTATCGTCAATTTCATAGATATCTGGTGCTGATATCTCTCTGTAGAAATATTTGCCTATAGCAAGCTGAAAATGTGCAATGCCGTTCTCGTCTGTAGTTCCTGTGATGACCTGTTCTTTATTTTCATTAAGAATTTCAAAAGTACAATCAGGGATAAGCTCACCTGTTGAAATGTCATTCTTTGTTATCTCAAAAGGAATGGTGTTTTGCTCGTTTTCAAAATCTACAACGAACTCAGCCTGCTGTTCAACAAGCTTGATAGTCTGTGTTGGCTCATTAGAAATCGAATAGCCCTTTGGTGCTTCAATTTCTGTCACTGTGTAGCTGTAGCCTTTGTAGATAGCCTTTGTTGTTTCAGCTATGCCGTCTGCGCCTGTGGTTATAGTGTCGATAACTGTTCCCTTTGGATATATACAATAGCCATTGCCAACGTAGATATCCTCGGCTGCTGCCACTTCAAACTTTGCGCCCTCAAGGTCAGCTCTTGTTTCAGCGTCACGCTTATGAATGGTTATCTTGCCCTTTTCAGGAGCAGAAGCCTTGTTTACAAACTCCGTTTTAGCCGTCTTGTCAGCGGTAACAGTGATAGCTTTCTTTGATGATATCATGTAGCCGTCTGCCGTGGATATTTCTCTCCACTCATAATCGCCCTCTGGCAGACCTGTTACATCAATATCACCCTTGGTGTTTGGCGTAAGGTCTGTAGCCTGTGAAGCGAGGTCAGTGAAGCTGTAGATTCCGTCCTTTCCAGTTGCCTTTACAAACTTGTAGCTGTCACCGACCTTGCAAGCAAGCTGAAACTTAACGGCTTTGTACATATCCGCTGTGCCTGTCTGCTTGTTGTCAAAGTAATCTGTGAAGCTCTTGTCAAGGTGAGCTGAGCCTATTGGTGTTGTTATTTTCAGATAAGCCTTAACAGGGTCTTTATCCTCATAACAAGAAACCACCATTTCCTGAACGTCTGAGCCACCTGAAAGGATAAGAGGTGAACACTCATCTATGTGTTCAACATACTTGCCCTTTGTCTTTGTTAGCGTGAAAACAACGTTTTTCAAGTCCTCAGCCTTGTCGGCGGTGATAGTCATATTAGAGCCTGAGCGTGTAACAGTCACTGAGTTAGGCTTTGAAACGCTGAACTGTGAAAGGCTGTCAAGCTTAACTGTGGCTGTCCACTTGCCTGTCTTGACATCATATTTTGCAGGATATGTTGCACTTGCAGGTATCCTCTTGCTGTTTTTGCTTGTACCACTTGGAACATCATGGTGAGAAACCATTTCAGACTTCATCTTTTTGTAGCACTCGACCAACTCTTGGTGATGAGCAGAAGCATTATTGCCATTGTAGTAATAGCTGTTGATGAGCTTTGTTTCGTTATTTGAAAGACCAGTTGTAGACTCATCATAGTATCTTGCCGAAACAGCCTGAGCCATTATGCTTGAGGCACATATCTCTGTATCCTTAGAGTAGCCGTACTGAGTTTTTCCCTTGTAGCTGTAAATGCAAAACTCCTTGATCTGTCTTTGCATACTGTCGGGAACGTGAGCACCCTTTACATAGTCAGCTAGTGTTTGCTGTTTAGATGTTGTTCCGTTTGTGTGCAACTTATCAAAGTTGATACAATAAGCATAGCTGCCGTCAGATGTTGAGAAATACGGCACTGAGCTTGCCCAGTAGCCTGTGAAGTGTGTGTCATTGGACTTGCCCGTTTCAATGTCATAGCCGTTAGGCAGTCCCGACCCTCTGAAGTCATAGCTCCATTCATTGAGCCACTGCTGTGTGGCTTTGTTGGTGTCGGAAAAAGCTGAGGCTGTTATGCCCTGCGTTAATGCCGACAAGCTGAGCAGGAGAGCCATTGCAACACTGCTCAGCCTTTTGAAAAGCGTTTTTCTTTTCATTTGTCCTTACCTCCTAGATTTTTTTATCTATCTGAAAAGCCGTGTGGCTTGAATTTTTGCAATAAAAAAAGCAACTCGAAATTCTCGAATTGCTTTAAAGTTCGTATTCAATTTTCATTTTTTCCTTTTTAATTAGTATATGAGGTATATTTCCCATGCAGGCTTGCCGTCACTATTGATAGCTGAGCCGTCACCGTGCCACTCAGTATATATGACTATCTGTGCGTCTTTTACTACAGTGTATAAATCATCAACGTGACCTTTGACCTTGCGGTAAAGCTCATCATATGAAGAATAAGTGTCAGGTGAAACCGTATCAGGTGTACCCCAAGAAGAATTATCAAGGTTCATCCAACCTATATCTGAAAGAAGTTCGTCAACAGAGGAGTAACCGCATTCTGCATATATATCCTTGAAGATTGGACGTGCTATTTCATTACTATATGCCTGCAATTCTCTTTTCAGCCTGTCAATATCATTCTGCGTAAGCTCAAACTTCGGCTTTGCCGTTGTAGTTGTAGTCGGCTTTGGCTTCGGGGCTTGCGTTTCCTTTGCCGTTGTGGTTGTCTGACGCTCTGTCTGTCTTTCTGTCTGACGTTCCGTCTGCTGTGGCTGATAGCTGTTGTTATTGTCATTGCTGTAGCTGTTGTTGCCTGAGCCGTTGTTTGAAGTGCTGTGGCTGTAGCTCTGATTATTATTCACTGTTCCGCCGTTGCTTGCCTTAGAGCTGTTCGCCTTTGCAGTGTTCTTTGAAGCAGTCGATGATTTAGAACTGCTTGTGCTTTTTGTGCTTGCAGACGTTCCCGTTGTGGTAGCCGAAAGGGAAGCTGTTTCCTCACTCTGAGAGGTCAGTGTGGCTTCCGTTGTGGTAGTTGCCGAAGCTTCTGTGCTTGAAGCCGTTGTGGTTGCCTTTGGAGGGGCTGATGATGTGTTGTCTGTGTTGCCACAGGCGGTTATGCTTATCATTGTCGCACTGATTATCAAGGCGGCTATGGCTTTTATCGTGTTCTTCATATGGATTTCCTCCTTTTCCAAACTAGATTATATCACAATTGATTTGTGATGTCAAATATTGCTGTTTAACTTTGAGCGTTTATCACGTTTGCGATATCATTGCTCAGGGCTGCTATTCTCCGCTAAGTATTTTATGATACACAAACAAAGTTGCATAGCAATCACCTAAGCTGTTATGAGCTTCTTCATGCTCAGCCCAATCATAATCATAGTACGCCGCTGCTGTTGTGAGTTTCTGCCATTTATAATCCTCATGATACACACTGTATTCACCGTAAATTTCAGCAAATTGTATCATCACATCTTCAGTACGAAATGCATTGTACTCCTCATCTGTTATGATATCGCTTCCCATGAGAAATCTCAAATCAAAATCAACGTTATAGCCGATTATCCAATGTGCCTGCGATAATATCGCATATAGTTCAGCGGCTTTCTCGTTTATATATGGTGCGTCAGCTACCATTTTAGGCGAGATATGATTAACGCTTTCTGCTTTTGACCATTCTTTGTGCCTGAGTGGCTTGAAGTAGCTGTCAAAAAGAACGTTTCCCTCCTCGTCAATGATAGATACCTGCAATAGCTCATCACGAAAAGGGTCAAGTCCTGTGGTTTCTGTATCTATCACTATTGATTTAGGATACTCTTTTTTCGGATAAAGCTCTTTTGTTTTCTCGGTTAATTTCCATATCAAATCTCGATAAGGCAATAAGGCAGCTTCAACCGCTTCATCAAATATCTTCTTCTGTTCCTCTTGGCGTTTCTTTTCCTCGGCTTCTTTACGCCACTTGCGGTTAAGTCTTGCCAGCTTATTTTTTCTGTCCCTCTCAGGCTGAAAAAAATCCTGCAACTCTTTTTCTGTTGCAAGCTCTACCTCATCAGGGCTGTAGTACACATATGAAGTTTGGCAATTCTTATTCGCCCAAAGTTCAACGCCTTTAGCGTCCTTTTTCGGTAGCTGTCCTAAGAGCGCCCATTGACGTATAGTTTTGTATTTTTCATATTCGGGACAATAGTTCTTAGCTTTCATATCATTACCTTCATTACTTAAATGGAAATCTCGAATCTCATCTTGATTGCTTCGAAGTAGTACGGCGTATAGTTACAGTTAAAAATATTGTCAGGAGCATAGTATTTGCTCGGCACATATTTTTTTTCACCATTCGTGTCGATATAAGTTTCAGGATCATCTGACTCATACACAGTGCCGTTCCAAAGGTTGAATGCCAAACGTGTTGTTTTACTGCTTGTGCTTGTTTGAAAAGGCTTGTTCAACCCCTCAAAAATAATCACGTCTTTCTTAATATCGTATAGTGCGCCTATGTGTTTACGCAAAACACTGTCCATTGTCAAAAGATATGCAAGCGACAAGTGATAGCCGTCAAGATAGGGCATTTTCTTGCAGAGTTTGTTAAACAGTTCCTCGTGTTCGTCATCATAAAAAATCATTTTTCTTTCCTGCCTTTCTTAACAAAAAAGGACACCTGAAATTCAAGTGTCCTTAAGTTTGTATTTACCTACATCTTAAATGCAGAAATAACGATTTCTGCAAAAAGTCTGCCATATGAAACCTATTCACGGAGCTTATAAACGATCTCCTCCATTACCTGATGTTCGAGCGTCATGAGCCTTTCCTTTTCCCACTTGCGTATAGCATTGAACTCTGTAGGACGTGGGTGATCTTTTCTGTAGATCTCATCAAGCTCGTCAAACCTCTCCTCAGCTTCGATATCTATTTCTCTCGGAATGATCTGCCAACGGCATTCGCACACGAGAATGTCAACGTCTGCTGGGTATTCTGCTTCCATCCATTTCATCCATGCACGTCCCCATCTGCGGATAGGCTTTTTGAGAAGCTTTTCTTCTTCGGGGTCACTTGTGTATGCTATCTTCGGGACGTATGTACCCTCTGGAGTAAGCTCATACTCAAAAAGATCGCAGCCAACATCTTCTGGTCCTGCCTGCTCGATTTCAAAATCTTCGTTAAAATTCCTGTTTTCGTTCATAATGGTCCTCCTCTTTCAATTACAAACTTTTATGTTTTTGAGTGATGTTATCTGAGTGTGTCACCGTGACACATTGTTCTTTGATGTTTTCTTCTGCTTTGGAGCTGTCAAAGCACTTGTGAAGTCTATCACTGTAGCTTTTTGCCTGTGATATGCGATCAAAGTATTCAATGCTCGAATAGTCTATTACATTGTTTACTTCATCAAGAAACGGCTTCGCAGCCACCGCAAACGTATCATTAAATGCCGCCATCACAGCGCAATCATTGTCTATTGATACTATCTCATACAGCCGTTTGTCTTTAGCCATATACAAGGCGGTTTGATGATTGCTGCCAAATGTTTTTATGACACCGCTACTCATTGACCTGCTCCGCCTTTTTCTTGCTGTCAGTTTTTATCTCAGCTGATTTTCTGAGATATTCCTGAACCTTTTTCGGAACGGTCTTGCTGTAAAGCCTGTTCACAACATTTTCTGCGGCTTTGGTTATCTCCTCATTGAGCAACTCTTCGATGTTTCCGTCTGGCATATAGCAGCGGATAGCTTCAACTTTTCTGCGGTCTATGTCTATTTTGAACGTCATGTTCATTACTTTTCCTCCTGTGCTATGATTATATCATATTATTTTTCGTTTGTGGTAACTTTTTTTGTACTCTTAATTTTCAAGATATTTATCAAGCAGCTCATACACTATCTTGTCAAGCTCACTTTCGGTCATGTTCTGCATACATAACGGCTTTTTGATATACATCTCATTGTATAAGCTGTTCTTGTATGGCTCTTTTTTCTTTTCAGACAGATTCCTTATAGCTTTCATGATATCATAGATATCACTGCTTCCACTGTCTGTCATTTGCTCTATGACCAACGTCAGCTCTTTTGAACTGAGCCGTTCGTCATAATTGTAATAGTCTGCTATGGCTTTCTGCTGCTCAGGACTGAGCTTTGCAAGCGGCTCAATGAACTTTATCTGAATAGATTTGCTGTCTATAAGCTCTGCTAACCCATTATCAAGATTTGAGATATTTGCATAGCGGTAAATGGTTTTTCTGGATATACCGAACATATTGCTTATCTCATTTACTGTCAGGTCTGCTGAAACGTTTTTCCTCAGACTTAAGTATGTATTGAACATTTTTGAAAGCTCACTTGGACGTGGCTCTTTACGCTGAATGTTTGCCTGGCAGACTATATCGAAAGCCACGTTATCATCAGTGACTTCGATAACAACGGCGTCAATGTCAAGGTACATAAGCTTTTTGCAAGCAGCGTATCTTTTATGACCGCTGAGTATCTGATAGCTGTTGCTGCTAATGCTGCGAACTATTATCGGTGTGATAATTCCACATTTTGAAATAGAGTCGACAAGTGCAGATATCTCGTTTTCTTCCATGGCAAAGGGCTGAGGTTTGCCGTTAAAGCTGAAAGGCTCGATTTTTGACATCGGCAGCGAAACCACTTTTTGTTTATCCATGAGAAGCTCCTCAAAGTTATTTGAGAAGTTAGCTCTTGGACGATTTGCGGAGCGTTTTATATCTATCATACTGAAACCTCCTTAGTGTGTCACCGTGACACACTCTATTTTGTCAGCTATTACACGATATTCGTCTGCGAGCATATTCTTGTATTTATTTGTGCTGCTGATTTTATAATTACAAAGAGCGATACCCTCACGGCTGCTGTCCTGAGCTGCCTTTGACTTGCTTATGCTGCCAAGGTATTTATCCTTGAATGCGGCTTTTATTGACTCGATAACTTCGGCTGACATTGTGTTGTTTTTCTCTGTCCATGTTGCGAATACTCCGAGTATTTCAAGGTCAGGGTTGGCGTATTCATGGATATCGTCAATGCTGTCAAGCAAAAGAGGTATTCCGCTCAATGCCATTTCCTGAGCAAGCACAGGTATTAAGACCATATCTGCGGCGGAAAGCGCATTATAGAGCAAGTTGCTCAGTGACGGAGGGCAATCTATGATGATGTAGTCATAGCAGCCGATGTAATTACTAAGGACACGTTTCAGCACCATTTCGCAGCAGCGTGTTCTGCACAGGTCAACTTCAATTCCTGAAAGTGTTATAGTCGCAGGAATATAGTCAATGTTGTTTGGCTCGTTGTGATGAACAGCCGTCTTGAAATCAATGGTTTTCTTATTGATGATAGATGACATAAGCTCAGTGATAGTGATATCGTCAGGGTCATATTCGTACTTCATGCACGATACTGACAAGCTGCTCTGAGGGTCAAGGTCTATCATAAGGACTTTTTTCTCTCGCTGTGCAAGAATAGCGGCAATATTAAATGCCGATGTTGTTTTTGCGACGCCGCCTTTCTGATTTGCAACGGCTACGATTTTTGTTTTTGTGTTCTCCATTTAAAACACCCTTTCTGAAAATGTTTAAGTTCTCCGTATTAAGCACAGAAAAAGCGGCAGGGGAGAACGTCCTGCCGCTCAGGGAGCTACCCTGTCTATGCTTGATGATATGTGTAAATATCATCAAAAAAGCTGCCAAAGAAGTCTTAGCAGCAATTTTCATGATATTTTATTTAACTGAAAGAAAATTTGTGGTTTTATTTTTGGATAGAGTGACTGGCTACGAACCAGTAGGTCGGGGGTTCGAGTCCCTTCTGGCGCACCAGGTCACTTGTAGTGACTGGCATAGCACGTCTTACAAATCGTAAGGCGTGTTTTTTTATTTCTGTCATTGCCAAAGCACTGTCAATGTGGTATAATATGACCATTAGGAGGCATTAACTATGAACACAGAGAAAAAGAAAACCAAGGTAGACCTTGTGACGGGGTTTCTTGGAGCAGGGAAGACCACTTTTATAAAAAAATATGCCCATTATCTTTTGGATAAAGGCTGTAAAATTGGCGTGTTGGAGAATGATTTCGGTGCAGTGAATGTGGATATGCTTCTTTTGCAGGAGCTTTTGGACGAGAATTGCGACCTTGAAATGGTCTCGGCGGCTGATAAGGATTGCCACAGACGGCGTTTTAAGACTAAGCTTATCGCTATGGGTATGCGTGGTCTTGACAGGGTCATTGTGGAGCCGTCAGGTATCTATGAAGCTGACGAGTTCTTTGACGTGCTCAGAGAAGAACCTCTTGATAATTGGTACGAGATAGGAAGCGTTATAACTATTGCAGATGCCTGCCTTGATACCAACTTGTCGGAAGTTTCTGATTATCTTCTTGCTTCTCAGCTTTCGGAAGCAGGCATAGTTCTCATGAGCAGATGTCAGGAAGCCACAAAACAGGAGCTTGAGGATACTCTAAAACACCTTGAAGCCGTGCAGAAAAAGTTCCATTGCCACAGAATGACTAAGCCTGAGATAATAATGAAAGATTGGTCGGAGCTTACAGACGAGGATATGGAAAGGATAGCCAACAGTGGCTATGAGCCTGATTCCCACGAAAAGCTGTGGTTCGACCAAGATAAAGCTTATACCTCTTTGTATTTTATGAATATGAAGCTTCCTGACAATGCTGTGGAAGATGCTGTAAGCAGGCTTATGAGCGACAGCAAGTGCGGAAGGATATTCCGTGTAAAAGGCTTTATGCAAAACGCTGAGGGCAAGTGGCTTGAGCTTAACGCCACCCACAAGAACATCACTGTTAAGCCTATAGAGCGAGGTCAGGCGGTGTTTATCGTCATTGGCGAGGGGCTTGATAAGGAGCATATCGACGGCTATTTTGTGCCTGTATAGTGTCAAAATATTGTAAAATAAATGCGGAATGTATTGTATATGAGCTTGGATAGTGATATGATAATTGCAGGTTATAATTACACATTTTAAAGAGCGGTGCAAGTGTATCTCATGCTGCAATGTACGGTGTAAAATGCCCGTCACGGCGAGTGACTGTAGGGGAGCGGCGCAATTTCTGCTTTGCAGAAATACGACGTCCCGTTCGGAGAGCGACATGGTTTGTATAATCGCAAATTCATGCAGGCGAGCAAATGCGGGCGAACACTGTTCGCCCCTACAATACATTATGTGGACGTAAAAAGCCTTGCGTAGATAAATATAATCATAAACCAACAGGAGAAATCAATGACATACAAAGAGATAAGAAAAAACAAGGAAATAAAAGCATTTATAAAAAGGGCAGGGATAAATCTTACATCTCTGGGTTTTACAGACCATTCAGAGGTGCATACCACTCTTGTGGCAGACAGAGCCGCCGCAATACTTAAAGAGTTCGGCTATGACGAGCATACAATAGAGCTTGCAAAGATCGCAGGATATATGCACGATATCGGCAACGCTGTCAATCGTACACACCATGCAGAGTATGGTGCAATACTTGCAAATGATATTCTCAAAGGTACTGATATGCCCTTAGAGGACAGGGTGACGATAGTTTCCTGCATAGGAAGCCATGACGAATCAACAGGGGGCGCAACAGATCCGGTGTCAGCCGCAGTGATAATAGGGGATAAAACAGACGTGCGAAGAAATCGAGTGTCAAATAAGGACAAGTCCTCTTTTGATATCCATGACAGGGTGAACTATGCGGTAACAGAAGCGAGCTTAAAGATAAATGCTGATAAAAAGGTCATATCCCTTAATTTGCAGATAGACGAAAGTATCTGCACCATGTATGACTATTTTGACATTTTCCTGCAGCGTATGCTTATGTGCAGAGGTGCGGCAGGTGTTCTGGGAGCAAAGTTCAAGCTTACAGCAAATGGAAGCAAAGTATTGTGATTTAACGCACAAACTATGTAGGGGAGCGGCGCAATTTCTGCTTTGCAGAAATACGACGTCCCACTCGGGGCGATATGGTTTGGATTATCCAGAATTTGTGTAGAGCAACATTGCGCGGATAATACAAATGAGATTGCAGACGAAACGTCGAGGGGACGGGCTGTCGAGGGCGCCAGCCCCTACAATAATGTTGTGCGGATATTGAAAATTGTGCAAAAAAGGGACGACCCAAGGTCGCCCCTCATTTTTATTCAGCGGTGCAAATTTGTATCATATCACAATGTATGGCGTAAAATGCCCGTCACGGCGAGTGACTATTTAACCGTCTTTTCAGTATAAGCACCATAATAGTTCACACCATTGTATTTTCTGTATGCCCTTATTCTGAATGTTTTAGTGCCTGACAGATTTTTTGCAGTGTAGCTTTTGCCTGATGTTGTGGTGAGCTTCTTCCAACTGCTTCCTGACTTCACATATATCTCATATCCTGTGGCTTTTGATACCTTGTTCCATGCAAGTGAGATATTGCTTCCCGAACGCTTTGCCGTTGTGACAGTAACGTTTGCAGGGAGTGTGCAGGTGACCACCTGTGCAGGCTTGCTGTATTGCATAACATTGTCGCTTACATAATATGCCTTTACTCTGTATGTGTACATAGTGCCTGATGACTTGCCTGAGTTTGTGTAGTATGGATAAGCAGTGTCACCGAGCTTTTTGTAGCTGTCGGTAGTGCCTATCCACTGATAAACGCTGTAGCCAGATACTCCATTCATGCTTTCCCATGTGATAGTGTTGGAACTTGATGTGTTCACTAATGAAGAAAGCCCCTTTGGTGTGTTTGCAGGACGAATGGTGATGTCCTTTTCAGTGTAGTCACCGTAGTAGTTTATGTAGTTATAATTTCTTATGGCTCTCACTCTGAAACGATAAGCTGTTTTCTGTGAAAGATCGCTTGCAGTGTAGCTCGTTCCCGAAAGGGTGGAGAGAGTTTTCCATGTTCCGTTTGTGTACATCTCTACCTGATAGCCTGTAGCCTTTGATACCTTGTTCCAGTTGAGTGTTATGGAATCAACGTCAGTGGAGCAAAGGGAGAATGATACGTTTGCAGGAAGAGTGCAGGTGGTAAACTCAGAGGAATATGCACCCTCGATACGCTGTCCGTCAACATTGTTGAATGCCCTTACCTTGTATCTGTACATCGTGCCTGAGCTTTTCTTTGAGTTTGTGAACTTTGTGGACGTGGTAGTGCCTATGAGCTTGTAGCTGTCGGTAGTACCTATCCACTGATAGATCTCATAGCCCTCCGCTTTTGTGGAAGCGTTCCATGTTATGGTGTTTGATGTAGAAGTGTTTGAAGTGCTTCTTATGCCTGTTACTGTACTTGGTATGTCAGTGACCTCAGCGTTTACATATGTGTAGCCACCGTTGTAGTATACGCCACTGTAATTTCTTCTCGCCTTTACCCTGAACTTATTAACGCCGTTCTGTGTGATACCATTCACCTTGTATGAAAGGCTTGAAGTTGTGCCGACCTGCTTCCATGCACCGTTCACATAATGCTCCACGATGTAGTCGGTCGCCTTTGAAACTTTGTCCCAGCTAATGGTGACTGAAGTTCCCCTTGCAGAAGCGGATATCTTTGAGATGTTCGCAGGAAGCGTGCAGGTGGTGAAAACATCAGAGTAATCCCCGTAAACACGCTTGCCTGAAGCGTCACTGTAGGCTCTCACCATGTATTTGTACATAGTGCCTGTGGACTTGTTGGAGTTTGTAAAATATGTATTCTTTGTATCCCCTATTTTTTTCTTTTTAGGGTCGCTAGGGCTTGTTCCCTGATATACCTCATATCCTGTTGCGTCAGGAGCGCCGTTCCAGGCAAATGTGTTGGAGGTGGAGGTGTTTGCCACTGAGATAAGGTCGGACACATAAAGCGGAAGCTTGCCCGAATACCATACGTTTACGTCAGTGTAGGCTGAAATGCCTGAAACAGTACCGCTTCCTGAATATTGCCACATATCCATGCGTTGGTCATAATTGGTGTTGCTTGTGTAGTGAGCCAGCCATATAGGATATTTCTTGCCAAGCCCTGCTCCGTCAATGTAGTAGTTTAGCCATGTGTAGTTTGCATAAACGCCTGCACTGTAGCCCGATTTTATGATAGTGTCGCAAAAAGCTGTGCAAAGAGCGGTCTTTTGAGCCTTGGAAAGCCCTGCGCTGTCAAGTCTGCCGGTGTCATAGTCAACAGACTCGATATCGTAATAAACAGGCATTTGCAGAGAATATCCCTTTATCCTGTCAAGAACGAACTTAGCTTCCTCCTGAGCCTCGGCTGTTGTTATCGCCTGAGTGTAGAAGTATACGCCAACTTTAAGCCCTGCCTTGGCAGCTCCGTCAAGATAGGTCTTGAACTTAGGGTCTTCCACAAGTGTTCCTGCACTGCCATAGCCGCGGTAGCCTACTCTTATGATAACAAATTCCACACCGCTGTTTTTGACCTTTTTCCAATCTATGTTGCCCTGATAATAGGAAACGTCAATGCCATAGACCTTTGAAACACCGCTGAATCTGTTTTGATGAGTAAGGCTGTCAGCCCCCCACAGAGCAGACATTGTCATAATGCCATATGGATCGTTGTTTTCAAGATATTTATGATACTCAGGGTCGTCCTCAGTGACAGGCTCTAAAAGACTATCAGCCTCCATATTGCCTGTAGCATATTCAGGCTTTGATACCTGGATATCATTTGAAAGCTCACTTGACGCAATGCTTTCCTCTGCCGCATACACGAATGGAACAGACTGAGCCATTATTGCCGCTGACAAAACCACACCGGTCAGCTTTGGAATAAATTTCATAATTTCCTCCCGTAGAAACGTAGGCAGAGTTAACATTTTTTCTGCCATTTTACACGATAATTTTTACACACCCTTTATTATAGCCCTTTTTCAGCGCATTGTCAAATTTGCATTTATACAAATAAATACAAATAAGTAATTTTAAAGTTAAACAATTACACTTATTTTGAGATTTATGTAATAATAAGTAAATAAAGATGTTCATGATACACAAGATTAGGAAAGAAATTTTGTGTATCATGATATGCCTGAAATGGCACTGCAAGGCACAGTTAATGAGAATAATCAGCATTTTAGCTGGCATAATAATGGAGAAAAAAGAAAAGGAGAGCATCAAAAATGGATATATCAAAGCGAAACGCAGTTAGGATAGTGTCTTTCACAGTGGCTGTCGTGGGTGTGCTTGCGGTGAGAAATATACAACTTATGAGCAGTGAAAAAAGGGCGTTGCGTAGTGTGAGCTACACCTATTCAAGAGCCATGGGCGACCTGTGCGACGCAGTAGAGAACGTTAGCGACACTCTTGAAAAGGAACTTTATGCAGGCTCAGGGAAAATGCACCAGTCACTTGCAGTGAAGCTTTACAGAGAAGCGTCCTCAGCAAAGGCGGCTCTGTCACAGCTTCCCATAGAAGAGTTGCAGCTTGAAAACACCTACAAATTTCTCTCACAGGTAGGAAACTACTCCATGGCAGTGAGCGAGAGGCTCATGAACGGCGAGGAGATAACAGACGAGGAGTATGAGAACATATCCTCGCTCTATGACTTTTCCAAAGAACTTTCCGAGGATATGTGGGAGCTTGAAAGCTCAGTGAACAGCGGTGAGATAGCCCTCACCCAAACAGGTTCACAGCAGAGCGACCCGCCCACAGTGACAGAGGGCTTCTCAGACTTTGAGGGAAGCTTTGAAAGCTATCCAAGCCTTATTTATGACGGCCCATTCTCAGACAATATCATGGAGCGTACCCCTCGCATGACAGCTGAGGCAGAGAACGTTTCACAGACCAAAGCCCTTGAACGCTGTTCCCTGGGGCTTAACATGAACTCCACAGTGTTCACAGATATCTCAGAGGTAGAGGGCAAAATGCCATGCTGGAGATTTTCAAACGAGGATAAGACGGTGGCTTGCGAGGTGACAAAGCAGGGTGGATATATCTCTTATTTCCTCAAAAGCCGTATCAGCGAAAGCACAGAGCTTACAAACGAGCAGGGAGTAAAGGCAGCAGAGGATTTTCTCGATGACCTCGGCATACTGTCCATGAAAACTACCTACTATGAGAATATCGACAACGTTCTCACAGTGAATTTCGCCTACAACGACCTTGACGTGTGCTGTTACACCGACCTTATAAAAGTTTCAGTAGCAATGGACGACGGTGAGATATTAGGCTTTGACGCAAAGGGCTTTTTGGTGAACCACTATGACAGAGATATCCCCGAAGCGGATATATCCCAAAGCCGAGCGAAAGAGAGCGTGTCCCCGCGCCTTGAAATAGTATCAGGCAGGCTTGCACTTATCCCTACCGACGGTTTGGAGGAGAAGCTGTGTTATGAGTTCAGGTGCAGGGCAGAAAACGGCAGGAACGTGCTTGTATATATAAATGCACAGACCGCTGAGGAGGAGCAGATACTCATTCTTGTGGAAAGCAAGTCAGGAACACTGACTGTATAAAGTAGGAGGATAAAAAATGTCAGATTTCAGAAATTCAAAGACAAAGGATAACCTTATGAGAGCCTTTGCAGGGGAAAGTCAGGCAAGAAACCGCTACACAATGGCGGAGGAAAAAGCAAGACAGCAGAAGCTTTATGTGCTTGCCGACCTGTTCAAGTTCACAGCCAATCAGGAGAAAGTTCACGCAAAGATATTCTATGAGCATCTCAAAGAGCTGTCAGGGGAGAGCGTGTTTGTTGACGGAGGTTATCCTGTGGATATTTCGGAGGATATGTGTACCTTGCTTGGTATGGCAGACCATAACGAGCGTCAGGAATCAGATGATGTTTACCCTGCGTTTGCTGAGGCCGCAAGGCAGGAGGGCTATGGAAAGATAGCGCAGGACTTTACGAATATCGCCAAGATAGAGAATGTTCACGGCAAGCGTTTTGCGGCATTTGGCAAGCTTATGAAAGAGGGAAAGCTGTTCTCTTCCTCCCAGTCTGAAACGTGGGTATGCTTGAACTGCGGTTATATCGTGGAGGGCACGCAAGCCCCTGAGAGGTGTCCTGTTTGCGGAGAAGCGCAGGGATATTATATCAGGCTTTCAATGGCTTCGTGGGGAAGTAATTGTAACTGTGATAAATAGTGCTCTGTGCGGTACGGCTGTGAGGCTGTGCCGCATTGTGCTGTATAAAAATGTGCAAAAAATAAAATACATCGCCGCAGGCGATACCATAATTCCTCATTCCTCACTTTCCCGATTTATTTGCATTATTCACAATTATATGTTATAATAAAAATGATTGCGATAAAACATGAAAGGACTTGTGATAATTGATATATCTTGATAATGCCGCCACCACAAAACCTTGTGATGAAGCTAAAGCGGCTGTAATGAAAGGCTTGGAGGTCTTCGGAAACCCCTCTTCTCTGCACAGAGCAGGTCTTGACGCTGAGCTTCTTGTTTCTGACGCTCGTGAAGCCATTGCCGACGCTCTCGGTGTTACCCCTGATGAGGTCTATTTCACCTCAGGTGCGACAGAAAGCAACAATACCGCTATTTTCGGGGTTTACAAGGCTCACGGAAAACGTAAAAAGCGTGTTGTCATATCCTCTGTTGAACACCCTGCTGTGAAAAATCCTGCCCAGGAGCTTGAAGATATGGGCTGTGAGGTCATAAGGATATCCCCTGATGAGAACGGCGAGATAAATGCCCGTGATATTTTTGCCGCTGTGAACGAGGACACTTTCCTTGTTAGCTGTATGCTTGTGAACAACGAAAACGGCTACATACTCCCTGTGGAAAAGGCTTTTTCTATGATAAAGAAAAAATATCCTCAGGTGATTACTCATTGCGACTGCGTTCAGGGATTTATGAAAATTCCTGTGAAAGCCAAAAAGCTGAATGCCGATATGATATCTCTCAGCGGTCATAAAATATATGCTCCAAAGGGCATCGGTGCGCTGTATGTGAAAAAGGGCATTCATATACCGCCTTTTATGCTTGGGGGAGGACAGGAAAAAGGCTTTCGTTCGGGTACTGAGTCAGTGCCGCTCATATGCGGTTTCGGTGCGGCGGTGAAAAAGCTTGCTCCAAACGTTTCGGAAAACTTTGAAAAAGCCGCACAGGTGCAGTCATATCTCATAGAAAAGTGTAACGAAAACGGCGATGTTTTCGTAAATTCACGAAAAGGCGGCTCGCCTTATGTCACAAGCATTGCGGTCAATGGGTTAAAGTCCGAAGTGCTTCTCCACTATCTTGAAAAGCGTGAGATATATGTTTCAAGCGGCTCAGCCTGCTCAAAGGGCAAGAAAAGCTCTGTGCTAAAAGAGTTCAGATATCCCGAGCAGAGCCTTGACTCCACTATCAGGATAAGCTTTAGCATCGACACCACAAAGGCCGATATCGACGCTCTTATGGAGGGCATAAAGTCTGCGCAGAATGACCTGTGCAAGGTAAGGTAAAACACGCAAACAAATGTTTTGTACTATTTATAAAGGGGAACGGCGAAAAAGGTCGCTTTTGACAGGTTTTTGACGAGGACTTTTTTTGTGCAGTTTTCGTAAAGAAAGGATAAAATTTATGAAAGAAATCATTCTCTGCAAATATGGCGAGATAGCTCTGAAAGGTCTTAACAAATCAAGCTTCGAGAGCATGATGACAAAGAGCGTAAAAAGAAGACTTAAAAGCTGCGGACAGTTCAGCGTATCAAAGGCGCAGTCCACATTGTATGTTGAGCCACTTGATGATGACAGCGATGTTGACATGGCGGTGGAAAAGCTGTCGAAAATTTTCGGCATCGTTAAGCTCTGTCGCTGCTGCGTTTTGGAAAAGGATATGGACGAGATACTCACAAAGTCACTTGACTATATCGAGGACGAAATGGAAACTGCGAGAACTTTCAAGGTGGACGCAAAGCGTTCAGATAAGAAGTTCCCATTCAAGTCCCCTGAGATATGTATAGAAATGGGCGGAAAGATACTTGAAAGATTTCCGCACCTTAAAGTTGACGTTCACGATCCTGACGTCGTGGTAACAGTGGAGATAAGAGAAACGAACGCTTATGTTCACGCAGGCTCTATCGAGGGCGCTGGCGGAATACCTGTCGGCTCAAGCGGAAAGGCAATGCTTCTTCTCTCAGGCGGTATAGATTCGCCTGTTGCAGGCTATATGATGGCAAAGCGTGGTGCGATAATATCCGCTATCCACTTTGAAGCTCCACCGTATACTTCCGACAGAGCGAAGATGAAAGTTGAAAAGCTTGCTAAGATAATCACTGCTTACTGCGGTGATATAAACTTCTTCTGCGTGCCTTTTACGGAGATCCAGGAGCTTCTGAGAGATAACTGCCCTGAGGAGCTTTTCACTATCCTGATGAGAAGACTTATGATGGAGATAGCTCAGAGGATATGCGAAAAGGAGGATATCCAAGCCCTTGTCACAGGTGAGAGCCTTGGTCAGGTAGCGAGCCAGACTATGTATGCAATGGTCTGCACAGACGCCGTTTGCCGTATGCCTGTATTCAGACCATGCGTTGGTATGGACAAATCTGAGATAGTGGAGATAGCAAGAAAGATAGATACTTTTGATACCTCTATCCTCCCTTATGAGGATTGCTGTACAGTTTTCACGCCAAAGCACCCTAAGACAAGACCAAATCTTGCAGACGTTGAAGCCGCTCAGAACGCTTTCGATTGGGAGCCTTATATCCGGAAAGCTATCGAGGGAACAAAGCCTTATCTTATCAGAAACGCATAGCGTATTTTCATGGCGTACACCCGTTGCATGGTGTCTGTGAAAAGGTTACAAACGGGTTAAAACTGTAACAGCTTGTAGCTTAATTGTACGCTTTTTTGTACCCGAATATTGTGTCTTTCCATGGTGAAAAATGCCGAAAAGCCCCGAATTTTCAGGGCTTTTCTTTGCGCCCAAAAGGGTGCCAGATGGGCTTGCTAATAATGAAAAATCAGTAATTTGGTAACAAAAGTGTAACATTTGCTTGCAGAATTTGCTATTAACATTGGTTTTTGAAAATCGTCGAATTAACAAAATGGACAAAAAGAGCCAATTTTTTATGTGCAATATATAACTAAAAGGGGTGATTATTACTATGAAATTTGCTGAAGGTGACAAAGTGGTTACAGATAGTATTGACATAGTTACAAAAAGTGTAGTAAAATATATGATAAAGAGCGGTCGGAAGCTGTGTACTGCGGAAAGCTGTACAGGCGGAATGATAAGCCAGATGATCACTTCCGTTTCGGGAGCGTCGGAAATGTTCCTCGGCGGTGCTTGTACCTATACCGAGGAAATAAAGATGAAGCTTCTGAACGTGAAAAAGGAAACGCTGGAGCGATATACTGTTTATTCTGAGCAGACAGCCAGTGAGATGAGCAAGGGTGCGCTGAAGCTTTTCGGTGCAGATTGTGCAGTGGCTGTTACCGGTATAGCAGGACCAGGCGGCGGTTCTCAGGAAAAGCCTGTGGGAACTGTGTATGTTTCAGTGAGAAGTCGTCAGAAAGAAATAGTCAGACGGCTTGAGCTTTATAAAGAATATGAGAATTTGGACAGAAGAAAGATCCGTATGCTTACAACAGAAACAGCACTGAGAATGGTGCTTGAGCTGTATGAACAAAAGGCGGAGGCTTGAAATAAATGTCAATGGCTAATGAAACAATGAATCTGTCCGAAAAGGACGATACAAACTTTTTTGTAAGAGTAGTAAGATATTTTATCCCGTGGAAGGGCGACGGAGCAGGAGAAGTGTTCAGAAAGATAGTGTTCATGTTCTCTATCGTGCTTTTCTGTGTTTCTCTTAATGAGCTTTCTGATTTCCTGAAAGCCGACGAGCAGGATCAGAGCTATATTCAGGAGATCGTAAATTACGAGCCTGACTTTAGCGATAACGTTGACCTGAGCAAGAATAACGGCTCAGACGATATTGACGTTTCTGACCCTGAGGCTTCAACGAAGGACAGAGAAGTTCAGGAATGGGCTAAGAAGCTTCTGAAAAGGAACAAGGACGTCGTAGGCTGGATAAAGATCCCCGGCTTTAAAAATTCCGCAGGTGATGAATATATAAACTTCCCTGTTCTTAAAGGCAAGGATAATGAATATTATCTTTACAAGAATATAGACAAGCAGTATTACGAATCGGGAAGCATTTATGCAGACGCTTGGTCTACCATAAATAAGGACGGGCAGTCTGACAATATCACGATATATGGTCATAACATGAGGTATGTGGGAACTTCCTTTACTCACCTTACTGAGTATAAAAAGGGAGTGGATTTTCTTAAGAAATATCCTGTTATCGAGTTCAATACTATCTATGACAGCAACTGTAAGTATGTTATCGTAGGTGCGTTCGTGACGGGAATACTTGAAAATCAGGACGACGGAAAGCTCTTCAAATACTGGACTACCAGATATTTTGACGACGCTGACTATAAGTTTGACGATTGGATCTCAGAAGTGAGAAAGCGTTCGTGGTATTCAAACGATATCGATTGTACAGCAGACGATAAGTATATATCGCTCTCAACTTGTACAAACGAAACTTCAAATCTCAGGTGGGTCATCGTGGCAAAGAAAATGACGGCTGACGATAACCTGGATCTTATAATAGATTCCTATAAGGACAAGGCAAATAAGGATATTTATTTCCCTAAATGCTGGAGAAACGTATACGGAAACAATAAGAAGTATTTCGGCTGGGATTATTGATGTTTATTACACCAAATCGGTGTAAAATAAATTTTAGCTGACGTCAAGCTCACGGACGGCAGTGAAGACGGTTTGCGTGCAGACGGTCGGAAAGGGTAATGTGATTAAAATGAAGCAGAAAAAAACTGAAGACAGCATAAAGCGAACAGCTAAGCCGTCGGTCAGGAAAGTAGGAACAATGCTGGGCAGCGGTGCGCTGGCAGTGCTGATGATAGGTACAGTAAGTATCTTTGCACTTACAAGCGGCAACAACGAGGCTCAGAAGGACACAAAAGCTGCAATAACCAACACTAAGACCACTTCTGTGACAGAAGCAGAAACTGAGAGAGATGAGACCTATACTTCAATGAACACCGTTACATGGAGAAAAGCGGGTATCAGCGAGTATAAAATGGCACAGGCAGAGTCTGAGACAACAACTTCCGCCAAAGCCACTACAACAAAAAAGACAGAGACTACTAAAAATGCAGCAAAAGAAACAAAGGTCAATAACGTAACAATGGTCGCAACTGAGATCGTGAACGTCAGAGAAAAGGCTGACAAGAACTCAGAGATAGAAGCTATCGTTGCAACAGACGAGGAAGTTATCGTTACGGCTGAAACAAGCGACGGTTGGTATAAGGTTACATACGGCGACTACAGCGGATATGTAATGAAGGACTATCTTAAAAAGGCAGAAGTAACAACAACTTCCTCTGCGAAGTCCGAAACTACAACAGCAGCTAAGAAGTCTGAAACAAAAAAGACTACGACAACAAAGGCTAAGACAACAAAGTCTGAACCAAAAAAGACAGAAACAAAGAAAGCAACAACATCAAGCTCGAACAGTTCTGTTATAAGCTATACAGATGAAGAATTTGATATGCTTTGCTACGTTCTTCAGGGCGAGGTAGGAAACTGCTCAGAGCAGAGCAAGATCGCTGTTGCAAATGTTATTATCAACAGAGTGAAAACAGGCAGATTTGGAAGCTCTATAAGCGACGTTCTTACAGCGCCAAATCAGTTCACTGCAATAAACGGCTATTACAGCGGCAGAAACAAGCCAACTCAGAACACTATTGATTGTGCAAAGAGAGCGCTGAACGGCGAGGATAATTCAAACGGTGCAGTTTATTACTACGCTCCACAGTATTGCGGCGGAAGCACAGCGGCTTGGTTTGAATCACTCACATTCTGCATGGAGCTTGATGGTCAGAGATACTTCAAGTAATATTTGAAGTTTTTGGCTAAAATGCCGATATTGCAGATATAAAATTGTATATTATGCTGAAAAGTCAGGACGAAACTTAGCTTTGTCTTGACTTTTTTTCAGTATTTGATAAACTATTATTTAGGTATGCAGTGAGTATTTTGCTGCCATTGGGAATGTTTTGCGGTGTGACCGCTTGAAGGTAAGGACAGTGTCTTGACGATGAATTTGATGACAAAAAAGATATGTGCAAATGTCTGCGCAGCGGTAATGAGCATAACTGCCGTTGGTATATGCGGTGAGCTGCTGCTGGATAATAAAAGCGTGGGCGCAGAAAAAGCCCCTGCGGTGCAGGTCAAAAACGTTGAAGCTCAAAGCGTTAAGACCACTGCCGCTACTGAGGTCTATGACTTTGTGAAGTTCAAAAAGTCCTCTGTGGATAAGTATGATATGTCTTATGTTCAGCAGAAAAAGCAGGCAAAGACCACAAAGAAAAAGGCTTCAGCCAGTGAGTTTACTGTGGAAATGCCTGAGGATAAGGGCGAGTATTACGATATAAAGAACGACCCTGCTAACTTTACAGATACAAGAAGCGTCGCTGATGAGTATTATACTGTCAACGATATAATCTCAGGAAATATCGTCACTCTTAATGGCCATGAACTGCTCTGTCAGATAGTCAACAGCGAGATAGGCGGCGAGTGGGGCGAGGAAGCCATAAAGGCGCAGGCCGTGGCGGCTTATACATGGGTCAGATTTAACGATTCTATCGGTGCTATACCTACGGTGGGGCTTAAAAGCGGATATTCTTCAAAGATAGAAAGATGTGTAAATGCCGTTGAGGGTCAGACTGTTATGTATAACGGCAATATCATAAATGCAGTTTATTCTGCTTCAACAGCAGGTTATTCTACCACCAGCGAGGATATATGGGGCGTTTCTTACCCGTACCTCAAGCGTGTAAAGAGCGAGTTTGACGATAAAGATCCTAACTGGGGCATTGAAGCTACATATACAAAAGACGAGGTCAAGGAGCGTATCGAGAGCCAAACTGATATAAAGCTTTCCGACGACGTGAAGAACTGGTTTAAAATAGACTCTGCTTTCAGCGGGAAGTATATAAGCGGAGTGACTATCGACGGTCATACGAGCTGTACCTATGATGGCAGTGAAGCTAGGATAACAGGTATCACGCTCTGCAACCTCTTTGATGTGAAATCGAACGCCATGGAGATAAGCTATAAGGACGGTGTGTTCACTTTCAAGTCCTATGGCTGGGGTCACGGCGTTGGAATGTCGCAGTGGGGCGCTTGCTATTATGCCGAGGCTGGCTATACATACGATCAGATACTTACTCACTATTATGTGAATTGCTATCTTGGTCTGTCGGCTGTAAATGACAAAGCTGTAAAGAGAGGTCAGATGTCGCAGGACGAGATAGATAAGGAGATAAAGGATTCGGAGATAGTTGACGAAGGCGGAAACGCTTCAGGCGACAGCAAAAAGGACAGCGAGCCTGCACAGACTCAGCCGACCGAGAACGGCACTGTTACCACCGCTCCTGCTACAGAAGCACCTGATACTACAACAACTTCGCCTGACGTTCAGCCTGAGGACAATACCGCCATAGAGCAAAATACAGAAGAAATATTATAACCGAAAGGGAGAATAAAAATGGGATTTTTTTCACCTAAGAATACACCTGAAAATGCAGTAAAGGCACAAATAGACGCAAAGCTTGCCTTTATAAACGATAAGTATACCGAGATAGGCAGATTTGTCAAGCTCAGAATGGCTGACAAGATAGAAGAGCCGGAGGTGAAAAACCTTATTGCTCAGATAGACGCAACTCTTGAAGAACTGAAAAATCTTAATGAACAGCTTCTTACCATCAGAGGAATGAAACTTTGTTCCGGCTGTGGCCACGAGATACCAGTGAATATGGCGTTCTGCCCTAACTGCGGAACAAAACAGCCTGAAATGGCTCAGCCTGTTTATCAGCAGCCTGCTCAGGGCGGTGCAGTTCCAATGGGCGCACAGCCTGTTATACAAAACAGTCAGGGCTATCATAATCACCCTGTTTCACCTGCTTATACTCAGCCACAGGCTAATCCTGTTTATGGCGATCCTGCTCAGCAGAATGTTCAGACAGCCGCTCCTATCCCTGAGCCTGCTGTGGCACAGACTGCTGCACCTATCCCACAGCCTGAAACAGCACCTCAGCCTGCACCAATGCCACAGCCTGCTCCGGTGATAGCAGAAGCTCCGGTGCAAGAGCCTGCAAACAGCAGTTTTGTGTTCTGCTCTCAGTGCGGCCATAAAGAGCCGGCAGGCGTTAAGTTCTGCTCAGAGTGCGGAATGAAGTTGTAATAAAAAACTAAGGCAGCGCAGGATAATAAGTGCGTTGCCTTTTTGAGTAAGAAGTAAAAGAAGTAAAGGAAGATCTTTATGTCAGTGAATATTTCAAGCGAGCTTATGGATTATGATGTTATACTTGCTTCAGCGTCGCCAAGAAGAAAAGAACTGCTGTCATTGATGTGTGAGAATTTCAGGGTTATCCCCTCTGATTGTGACGAAAAAATACCAGAGGACGTTACACCGGAGCTTGCCCCTGAGTATCTTTCAGGGATAAAGTGCAGATGTATCGCTTCGGTCTATGACCTGAGCGTTGTTATCGGCTGTGACACTGTTGTAATATGCGATGGGGAAGTTCTCGGTAAGCCTGTGGACGAAGCTGACGCCATAAGAATGTTAAAAATGCTGTCAGGCAAGACTCATCATGTTGTAACAGGCGTTACCATCGGCAGAGGCTGTCGTTACAGTAGCTTTTCCGCCACCACCGCAGTGACTTTCAGAGAGCTTTGCGACCAGGAGATAAAAGCCTATGTGAAAAGCGGCGAGCCTATGGATAAGGCGGGGGCTTACGGCATACAAGGGCTTGGAGCACTTCTTGTGGAAAAGATAGACGGAGACTTTTATAACGTTGTTGGTCTGCCTGTGAGCAGGCTTGCAGAGGAGCTGCACGAGTTTTTGAAGAAGGTTCAGTCGAAGTAGATCTTCTTGTTGCTCTCCTGAGTTTTCGGGAACACTGTCACCTTGTCGTTTCCGTCAACTATGCAGAGAAAGACCTTGTCAGGTGATGAACAGCCTTGCTTTCTTATTTCGTTGGTGAGCCATTTTATCTCCTTGCCTGCGTATTTCAGGTTGTCCTCCATAATAACGCCGTCAAGGATAAGGTCGGTGCAGAGCTTTTCGTCCTGCTTCGCATAACCTAAGTCTTTCGGAGTGATAGGTGCTTCTGTGGCACGTTCCATGAAAGAGATAGTGCCGTTGGTTTCCAGAATAGCGTAGTATATCTTCGAGATGTCGAAATAGCCTGATGTTCTCGCCCTTGAAAGCAGGTCGTTCACATCAAGCTTGGCGGTCTTAAGGTTTTCGGGATATATTTTGCCTTTTTCAATAAGCAGGATAGGCTTGCCCGAAAGAAAATGCCGGCAGTGGATAGACTTCATCGTAAGCACAGACAACAGAAAGCCTGTCAGTCCGTAAAGCACCATTGCGATAACAGGCACGATAAGCTCGTCCATTTCCTGCGAAACAGCCATTTCAGAGGCGATAGAGCCTATGGTGATGCCGTTGATGTAGTCAAAAAGCGTGAGCTGTGATATCTGCTTGTTGCCAAGAAGCTTTGATATGGCGAACATAACGATTATAGAGCCAACTGTGGCAAGTATGGTGTGAGTGATGTTCATAGGCGTGACCCCTTTCAGAATATGCCCTTATTATCTGCATATGCGAACGTATTATTCTTCTGACGCATATTATGACAGAGAAACGTTGTGAGCAGGAAAGGGCGGTATCAGTGGAAAACTGGGGATCGTGCTGCGGTCAGCAGCTTAATATAATGGCTGCGGCATTTGCAAATTATCTTGGCGAGGGTTTGAGCGTTGACCAGCTTGGGCTGCTGTCAGCCTTTTTGCAGTCGGTGGGCGAGTCGCTTGACGTTATCGCCTCCGCAAGGCAGCTTTGTGCAGGAAATGATAATAATATAGCAGATAATTGATACAGGAGCGTAAAATGGGATTTTTTAAGAGAAATAAGGGTACGCCCTTGAAAGAGCTTGAACGCTATCATGGAAAACGAGTTTCCTATGTGGTGGAGCGTGAGGGCGCAGAGGAAAATGTTATCGGAAGAACAGGCGGAATATCTGTTGATAGTGAAAAGCTTGTGGTGGTGTGTGACGGACACGAAGTTTTCAGGTGCAGTACCGACGGCATAGTCTGCGCTGAGCTTATGAGCCACAACGGAGCGGATATAAAAGGCAGGGATATGACCACAGGGAAGCTTCGTCATATCGTTGTGCATTACGCAAACAAAAGGTGATATTTTTGCAAATGCACTCTCTTTGCACATAATTCTATCACATTGCAGTGGTAATATTATTACAGTCGGAAAGGAAAGACCGACAGTTAAAAAGACTTCATGATTGTTTTCTTCATATATTTTTTCTATACTTCCTTAATTGATAAAAACCTGCACACCTGTGTGGGTTTTTATTTTTGTATAATATCTTAGGAAGTCTTAGAGAAAAATTCATTTTATTGCTGTTGACAATTCATATTTATGGTGCTATAATGATTGTATTGAATATCATAAAGGCTGTGACGAGAAAGGTGACGGTGCGAATACTTCGCAGAGAGCGGACGTTTGGTGAAAGTCCGCAGGGATAACGCCGTCAGGATCATCTCTGAGCTGATCCGCCTAAGCAGATGTGTTAAGCGGATACGGTTTCTTACCGTTAGAAAGAGATATGAGTGGCAGGCTTATGGTCTGCAATCAGAGTGGTAACACGGAGATATTATGTCTTCGCCTCTAGTCGGGCGGGGGCTTTTTTTATTACATAGAAAAAAAGAGGTTGTTTTTTATGCTTACATTGGATAAGGTTTTTGACGCTTCAAACGTGCTTAAAGAGGTCATCAGACCAACAGCGTGTATCCATGCGCCAAAGGTAAACCCTGATTGTGATGTTTATCTGAAAACAGAAAATCTTCAGGTAACAGGTTCTTTCAAGGTAAGAGGAGCTTATTATAAGATATCACAGCTTTCAGACGAGGAAAAGTCACACGGTGTTATCGCCTGCTCAGCAGGAAACCACGCACAGGGCGTTGCTCTTGCCGCAACAAAAAACGGTATAAAATCTATAATCTGCCTGCCTGACGGCGCACCTATCTCAAAGGTAGAGGCAACAAAGGGCTATGGCGCTGAGGTATGTCTTGTGCCCGGCGTTTATGATGACGCTTATGCAAAGGCTATCGAGCTTCGTGACGCTAACGGCTATACATTCATTCACCCGTTCGATGACGAGAATGTTATCGCAGGTCAGGGAACTATCGGTCTGGAGATACTAAGTCAGGTGGCTGACGCAGACGTTATCGTTGTTCCTGTTGGCGGCGGCGGACTTATCTCAGGCGTTGCGTTCACTGTAAAACAGCTCAAGCCAAGCGTTAGAGTATACGGCGTTCAGGCTGAAGGCGCACCTTCAATGGTAAATTCACTTAAAGACGGCAAGATAGAGTGCCTTGAAAGCGTTCATACTATCGCAGACGGAATCAAGGTAAAAGAGCCCGGCGAGCATACCTTCGAGTATTGCAGCAAGTATGTTGACGGCGTTGTTACAGTTTCAGACGACGAGATATCATCAGCTATCCTCCACCTTATCGAGAAGCAAAAGCTCGTTTCAGAGGGCGCAGGCGCAACACCTGTTGCCGCAGTAATGTTTAATAAGATACCTGACATAAAGGGCAAAAAGGTAGTTTGCCTTGTATCAGGCGGTAATATCGACGTAACTATCCTTTCAAGAGTTATCAAGAGAGGTCTGCTCAAGTCTGGCAGATCTGATACTCTTACTATCCAGCTTGAGGACAGACCTGGTCAGCTTAGAGATGTTTCAGAGATAATTTCAAAGCTTGGCGGAAACGTTGTTTCTGTTCACCACGAGAGAGCAAGCGAGGACAGTGATATCACAGATTGCCTGCTTAGACTTGTTCTTGAAACAAGAAACTTTGATCATATCAGAGAGATAAGACAGGCTCTTACAGCCGCAGGCTTTAAGATAGTCAATAAGTAATTTTAAGACAGGAGTAGATGAAAATGGCAGAAGTTGTTTACACAAAGAACGCACCGGACGCAATCGGTCCATATTCACAGGCAATGAAGGTAGGAAACCTTGTTTTCACATCGGGTCAGATAGCAATAAATCCAGCAACAGGCAATGTTGAGGCAACAACTATCGAGGAGCAGACACATCAGGTTTGCAAGAACCTCACAAACGTTCTTGAAGCCGCAGGAACATCTATCGGCAAGGCTGTAAAGACAGTATGCTTTTTGAAGAATATGTCTGATTTTGCAGCTTTCAACGGAGTTTACGGCGAGTATTTCACATCAAAGCCTGCACGTTCATGCGTTGCCGCAAAAGAGCTTCCAAAGGACGTTCTCGTTGAGGTAGAGGTAATCGCTGAGGTATAATTTAGCATATTATCTTGTAGTGGAACGGCTAAATTTCTGTTTCACAGAAATGCGACGTCCCATTATTGTGGAGCTGTATTTCAAGTATTTCGGGCGGCATATGTCGCCCGTTGTTTTTCTGTAAAAAGGGGTGAGGAAAATAAGCAGTGAGTTTATAAAAAGCAAAATGCGGACGGTGAAAAAATTCTCCATAGCCTTTGCAAAGTGGGTCTTTATCGCCTGCGCAGTGGGTGTAATAGGGGGAATAGTCGGCTCGCTGTTCCATATGGCGGTAAACTTTGCCACAGGCTTCCGTGAGGGTCATAGCTGGACTTTGTATCTTATGCCGTTGGCAGGTCTGTTTATAATTTTCAGCTATCGTGTCTGCAAGGTGGACGAGGAGACCGGTACAAATCTTATCATAAGCTCTGTTCGTGGAAACATCAAAGTGCCGCTGCTTATGGCGCCTCTTATCTTTCTGGGCACCGTACTCACCCACCTTACGGGCGGTTCGGCAGGACGTGAGGGTGCGGCTTTGCAGCTTGGCGGAAGCATTGGCGCAAAGGCAGGCGAGCTTTTAAAGCTTGACGAAAAAGACTCCAGCCTTGTGATAATGTGCGGAATGAGTGCTGTGTTTGCCGCACTTTTCGGCACGCCTTTGACTGCGACTTTTTTCGCTATGGAAGTAATAAGCGTGGGCGTTATATACTATGTGGGTCTTGTGCCTTGCATAGCTTCCTCTCTTATCGCATATAAAATATCGCTGTTGGCAGGGCTTGCGCCAACAAAGTTCAACATAACAGGCATACCAAGGCTTTCCCTTGTGTCTGTGACCCAGATAGCGGCGCTTGCGGCTCTTTGTGCGGTAATATCCATACTCCTTTGCATGGTAATGGAGTTTTCACATTCAAGATTTCAGATGTATCTGCCTAACACTTATCTCAGGATAGCTGTAGGTGGCGTTGTGATTATTGCATTGACTTTGCTTGTAGGTACAAGGGATTACAACGGAGCAGGCGTAGACGTTATCGTGGCGGCTTTAGAGAAAGGTAAGGCGCACCCGGAAGCCTTTGCCCTGAAAATGCTTTTCACCGCCATAACTATAAATACAGGCTTCAAGGGCGGTGAGATAGTCCCGACCTTCTTTATCGGAGCAACTTTCGGCTGTACAGCCGCAGGCTTTTTGGGGCTTGACCCATCATTCGGTGCGGCTATAGGTCTTGTGGCACTTTTCTGTGGCGTTGTGAACTGTCCTGTGGCTTCCATACTTCTCAGCTATGAGCTTTTCGGTGGAAGCGGGCTTGTGCTTTTTGCGGTCGCCTGCGGGGTAAGCTATATGCTTTCGGGCTATTACGGACTTTATTCCAGCCAGAAAATAATGTACTCAAAGACAAAGCCCGAATATATCAACATAAATGCAAAATAAAAGAGAGCCAAGCGGCTCTCTTTTTTTGTCTATTCACTCATTGTTATGCTCTCAAATTTACCCCTTGTGACCTTGATAAGGTCTTTCGGAGAAAGCATTATCTGCGACCCGATACGTCCGCCGCTTATGATTATCTCCTCAAACTGCTCCGCAGAGCTGTCAACTACCGTCATGTACTGTTTTTTCATACCGAGAGGTGTACAGCCACCACGAATGTAGCCCGTAACAGAGTTTATATCCTTCACATGGAGCATCTCCACCGACTTTTCGCCCACAGACTTAGCCGCCTTTTTCATGTCAAGCTCCTCTGCGATAGGGATAGCGAAAACATAGTAATTTCCGCTTTTACCCACTGTCACAAGGGTCTTGAAAGAGCTTTCATATGGCTGACCGAGCATATCTGCAATGTGTATGCCGTCGATAAACTCGTCGCACTCGTATGTGTTGACCTTGTATTTTACCTTATTTCTGTCAAGAATACGCATGGCGTTAGTCTTGACTTCCTTATCCTTTGACATTTTTTATCGCTCCCAATAAAATATTGCCCCTATTTCTCCCTTGAAAGCTTCACAGTGTCAGCAATTATCTCGGCGCACATTTCGTAGCCAAGCCTGCCGCTGTCAAGGCACATATCATAGCTTGAAATATCTCCCCACTTTTTGTTGGTGTTGGAGTTGTAATAGTCGGCACGTTTTTTGTCATACTTTTTGAGCCTTGCTTCCACCTCGTCCTCGGAGATGTTGTGCTTCTCAATTGCGCACTCCTGACGCTTCTCAAAGCTTGCATTAATGAAGACATTCAGCGTCTTGACTTTGTTTTTCAGTATAAAATCTGCACATCTGCCCACGATAACGCAGTTTCCCTTTGAAACAAGCTCCATTATTACTTCTGTTTCGGCGGCGAATATCTTCTCTGTTATAGGATACTCTTTCTCCTTTGAAAACAGATTTATCGGTGTTTTGAGAATGCTCAGAGCGGCTTCCTCGTATTTTTGTATCTCGCTCATTGCAATGCCGCTTTTTTGTGCCGCCATGTCGATTATCTCTCTGTCATAGCATGGGATACCAAGCTTTTCAGCCACAAGCTTACCGATAGTCGAACCGCCTGCGCAATAATGTCTGCCGATAGTGATAACTTTTATTTCAGCCATTTTCTGTTTCTCCTTTTGCAGTTTTTTTTATTTTTTTGACGGACTTCTGCCCTTTTATACAGTATAATATATTTGCTTGTTATTGTCAATAACATATTGGTTACACTTTGTTTAAGCTGGAGTAATAAAACTTCTCATAAAACGGAAAAGGACCGACCCTATGGTCAGCCCTCTTTCGTAGTAAGGAAAGTAAAATGAATTAAAACGAAAAATTCCTATTTATCAGCGTTGGCTTCTTTTATTTCGATATAAGCCTTCATAAGCTTGATAGCACCGTCAACGCCTGTTTTGGACGAGTTGATACAAAGGTCATAGTTCTTTGCTTCGCCCCACTTCATGTCGGTGTAATAATTATAGTATGAAGCTCTCCGCTTATCAGTCTTGCGGATAAAGTCCTCAGCTTTGTTTTTTTCAATATCGTATCTCTCAAGGATACGCTTTTTCTTTTCGGCAGTGTTGCCGGAAATGAAGAAGTCGATAATATTAGGCTCATTTTTCAGAACATAGTCAGCACAACGCCCTACAATAACACAAGGACCCTTCTTTGCAATGTTCTTGATAGTTTCAAACTGAGCCAAGAATATCTTGTGATTCAGCGGCATATCAGGATTGATCCTGCCGTCTGCACTTACAGGGTAATTACCCATGACCAGTGAGAAAAGAAAGCTGTTAGTATAGGACTCATCGTTCTTAACAAAAAGCTCCTGACATATACCGCTCTCTTTTGAAGCCATTTCCAAAAGTTCTTTATCATAGAAAGGTATGCCCAGATCATCAGCAAGCTTCTTGCCTATCTCACGTCCTCCGCTGCCAAATTCACGGCTGATAGTAATAATCGATCTCATAAAACATATCTCCCTTCTTTGATATATTCTTTTTAACGTACATTTATTATAGCATATTTTTTGTGATTTGTACATAAAAATCCGTAAAATTCTTGCACAAATTTATGTATTTTATATTGTGCATTTTGCGTACAAATATATTTAACAAATTCGTGACAAATACAAAGGCAATAAAAAAGCGGGACGAATGAACGTCCCGCTTGAAAATACTGAATTATTCAGCAACGTTAGCGTTTGCTTCCTTGATGATGTAATCAACAGCCTTCTGGTTCTCAGCAACGCACTCTGTCCATGTAGTAGCTCCGCCGCCTGTTATCATTGTAGCCTGGTTTACTGTCTGCATAAGTGTTGAAAGCTCAGCAGATACGCCGTCCTGGAAATCAAATACAGGATTCTGTCTAGCCAGATCGTAAATTGTCTTACGCATCTCGATCATATCGTCTGACCAGCCGTAGTCGTTCTTGAGCTGTTCTTCTGTAATGTTCTGTACCTCAGAGTTTGCAACCTTGCAGCAGTTTACGTACGCATTGAAGCCGTCTGGGTTTGGAGCGTTCTTGCAGAGGAGATAGCCGTTTACGCCTGTAGATACATAGTACTTGTCAGAATCGTCCATTCTTGGCATTGGAACGAACATAACCTCGCCGTCCTTGACGCTTCCGAATGTCTTAGTCTTTTCAGGAGTATCCTCGAGAGCCCATGTGCCGATAGGAATGAACAGTGTGAGCTGTGAACCAAGACCTTCACCGTTAGCTCCGTCACCTCTTGTATTCCAGTTGTTGCTTGATCTGTCGAATACAACGTTGTTCTTCTCAAGGTTGTACATAAGATCCTGAACTGTGCCAACTTCAGCCTTGCCCATGTTGTTTACAAGCTTGCCGTCCTCAAGACCGATAAGTGGATAACCGCAAGTATCGTTAAGAGCCTTGCCGTACCAGTAACCATCAAGAGCATATCTGTCAGCTTCAGAGTCTGCAAAGTCAAGGCACATCTCTGTGAACTTGCTCCATGTCCACTCGTCATTAGCATAAAGCTCAGCAGGATCGTCATAGCCAAAGTCTGATATTGTCTTTGTGTTGTATACACAAACATACTGTGGTCTTACGTCGATAGCAGCTACATAGTGCTTGCCGTTGAATACGAATGAATCGTTAAGTGTCTGTGATGATGACCAGATGTCTGAGCTGAAATCAACTACATCGTCGATAGGCTCGAACATGGCCTTGATAGCACCCTTAGGGAATGCGTCCATGTCATCAGCAGGGAAGAAGTCAGGTGAGTCGTTAGCCATAACTGCCTTAGCAAGATCAGTATATCTGTTGTCCCAAGTTGTCTGAACGTACTCGATCTTTCCACCATACTTAGTCTGGAAAAGTGAGATAGCAGGTGATTCTGACTTACCATCACTAGGGTTGATGTCATAGTGAGCCATCCACTTGATAGTCTTGTTTGAAAGCTCGATGTCAGGGAGCTTATCCTGAAGTGCATTTACCTGCTCCTTCTGATCATCTGTCATAGCCTTAGCTTCCTTCTTGGAAGATGAGCTGTCACTTGATGAGCTGCCGCAAGCAGCCATGCTGCAAGCCAGTGAAAGCGCACAAGCAGCAGCGAAAATTCTCTTTGCCATTTTCATTATAGTAACCTCCTTGATAATAGACGAATGTTCCTTACCCAAAAAACGTTCATCTGTTACGACTGACAAGCGCCGTTACCCGACAATGCTTGCCATAACGCTTATTTTTCGTCCTTACTAATGATAACAAAAAGTTTAAATTTAGTCAATCAGCATTTTGCAATATAAAGCTCAAGCGTTTTTGTTGATTATGACAAAGGTGTGTTGAATTTGTGTGAGTATACGTTTTCAGAAAACGTTTTCGCAATTTCACTCATACATATTAATAAAAAATTTACAATTGTTGTATACAGGTTTTACATTACCGTACCACCCGTCTTTTGTCAGCAGGTGAGAGTTTGAATGTCCTCTTGCGACAGGGCAGGGTGAACGGCACGGTTTATGCCCATTGCAATGAGCTTTGCACAGTTTTCCGAAAGTTTGTCAGCAGTTTTCGGAGCGACCATGATGTTTTCGGAGCTTTCAGGTGCTGTCTGACCGAAAATGTGCTGTGCGGCAGTGCAAAGATCTATGACCGTTGGCACGCCTATGGCAATGCACTTTACCCCGAGGGTCGAAAGCGAAAGCTCTTTTCGTGCGTTTTCGACTCCGCTTCCCGGAGAAATGCCGGTGTTGCAAAGCTGTATTGTCCTGCCAAGGTTGGTAAGCTCGCTGCAAGCCAGTGCGTCAACTGCAATGACAGCCTGCGGTGTTACACGCTCCGCAATTGCTTTTACCTGCTCTGAGGATTCTATTCCCGTGTTTCCAAGCACTCCTGTCTGTATCACTGTGACCTCGCCCAGATCGTCAGTATTAATCTCTTTTGCAAGGCTTTTTATGTGGCGGGTAGCGAAGATCTTTTCAGCGGTAAGAGGGCCGACAGCGTCGGAAGTCAGGGCATAGTTCCCAAGCCCTACCGCCAAAAAACGTTCACAACCACCGCAAAGCTCCCCTATGGCTTTTGCTATGACTTCTGCACGCTCACGAAAACTGTCGCTGTACATATCGAATGTTGAATCTGTGGCGGTAAGGGTGATGTATCTGCCGACAGGTCTCCCAAGCTTTTCGGCGGCTTCCTGTGTTTCTATGGTGATGTCCGTTACCTCAAGCCTAGCGTTTTCAATAACCTTGTTTTTGACTTTCACTCCCTGAAGCTTTTCCGCACCGCCTGCCTGAGAAAAGCTCTCCGCCGCCATATCCGTTCTAATGCTCATTTTATTCACCTTTCTGTGATATCGTGTAAGTTTTTGTGTGTTCCTACAATTTAGACCGCAAAATTTCTATATTTTTTTCAGTAAACCCCCTTGCAATTTCTTTTGAAATGTGGTAAAATATTTTACAAGGCTTGTTTAAAGGGCTTTCCGCATTTCCTCTCAGTCTGCGGATAGCTTGTGCAAATAAGTGCAAATTTATACAGAATGAGGGAGGTGTCGGTATGCCAAACATTAAATCCGCTAAGAAGAGAGTCAAGGTTATCAACACTAAGACAATGAGAAACAAGGCTGTAAAGTCTGATCTTAAAACTGCACTCAAGAAGGCTGACGCTGCTGTAGCTGAGAATGCAGAAAACAAGGAAGAAGTAGTAAGAGCTGCTATCAAGAAGGTAGATATGGCTTGCACAAAGGGCATTATGCATAAGAATGCTGCTGCAAGAAAGGTATCACAGCTTGCTAAGAAGCTTGGCTAATTTTTCAAAGTAGCTTACAAGACCGTTCCGAATGGGGCGGTCTTTTTTGTGTATTGGTCTGTACTATATAAATAGTATACTTTGTTGGTCGTAGTTGACTTTTTGGAGCTGTTATAGTATAATTGAGTTGATAATAATGCAGGGGAGGGACTCTATGACGTATCGTGTTGGAAAATATACGCTGCCTGAATACAGTGTGCTTATGTCGGTGTATGACCGTGAGCTTCCTGAGAACCTTAACGAGAGTCTTGAGTCTATGCTCATGCAGTCATATCCTCCCTCTGACTTCGTGCTTGTGTGCGACGGCAAGCTCACCTGCGAGCTTAATATCATCGTGAAGTCTTTTCAGGACGAGTTCAAGCATATTTTCCATATCGTTCAGATAGACGAGAACGTGGGCGTTGGAAAGGCTTACAACGAGGGCATAAAGGCGTGTAAATGCGATTATATCGTGAAAATGGACAGCGACGATATATCTCTCCCTAACCGCTGCTTGAAGCAGATGACCCTTTTTGCGGTGAAACCTAAGCTTGATATCATCGGCACATATGTGGAGGAGTTCGACACTGACACTGACGAGGTAGTTTCGGTGAAAAAAGTGCCTGTCATGCATAAGGATATCGCTTCATATTCCAAACGACGCAACCCTTTCAACAGGCAGTCTGTGGCTTTTCGCAAGTCCTTTGCGGAAAAGATAGGCGGTTACAGTGACCTTAAAATGTGCGAGGACTATGAGTTTATCGCACGAATGTTACAGCATGGTGCAAAGGGGCAGAATATACCCGAGGTGCTTGTGCGCTACCGCATAGATGAAAATACTGTAGATACACGCAAAAGCTGGGAGCATACAAAGGCTTTCATTCGTGTGAGGTGGATAATACACCGTTCAGGGTATACGGGCTTCCGTGACTTTTTCATGCCATGCGCTCTGCAGCTTGGCTTGTTTATATTTCCCAGAAAATTCACCCGTTGGGTATACAGAACGTTTCTCAGAAAATAATATTTTTTATATATGAAAATATGAACCTAATGCCGTGTGGGTTCATATTTTTTAGTTCAAATAAAAGTAAACGTTATCAATTTTGAACACGATGTTAAACATTAAAAATGGCTATTGACAATGATTTTTTATATGATATATTTAAAAGTATGGAATATAAAGCCTAAAGGCGAGAGCTTCGCAAAGCTTGGCTTTATAAAAATTTGAATATTTTAATTAGTAATGATAAGGAGAACATTATGCGTGAAATAATGAAAAGAACAGTTGCTGCCGTTATGGCAGTGCTTATCGCTTGTGCGGCAGCAGGCTGCAGCAGCACAGGAAACAGCAGCTCAGGCAGCTCGTCAGCAGGTGAGACTACCACTACAACAGCTCCTGTCGTTGAGGATATGGGCAACATCGACCTTTCAGACGTAACGACAGAGTATGACGTTCCTGAGGATTTCAGCTACGAGTCCGAGGCGGAAAAAGGAACTCTTTCGGGAGGTGCGGCAGTGCTTGATAAGAATTTTCTTGGAAAGTTTTCCGGTGACGGCTTCGTTTCCATAGGCTCATCGGGAGATATGGTGGAGTTCGAGATAGATTTTCCTGCAAAGGGAAGCTATAATATTACTCTCACAATGGCGGCAGACGGCGAGGGTCAGTCAAATCTTATCACTGTTGACGGTGCTGCGCTCACAAACTTCACATCAACCACAACAGAGTTTGGTGACACTATGGCTGAAAATGTGCTTATCGACGAAGGTACTCATAAGGTAGGCATAAAGGGCGACAATGGTCATATCTATATTGACAAGATAAAGATAACCCCGGCTCCTGCTATCGACCTTTCACAGTATGAGGTATCAAATCAGCTTTCAAACCCTAACGCTTCTGACGAGGCAAAAAGACTTTATAACTTCCTTACGGACGTTTATGGCAAGTATACTATCTCAGGTCAGTTTTCAGGAGATAACGAGGGTAAGGACTGCCGTGAGTTCAAGGAGATAAAGAAGCACACAGGCAAGACGCCTGCTATACTTGGTCTTGACGTTTCAAACCTTTCAAACAGCGCACTTTCACATGGCGCAGGCGGCGGAGATATGGTGCCGTTGCAGGCTATGGACTGGTACAACAACGAAAACGGTATAGTTTCACTTTGCTGGCATTGGTATGCCCCTGATAAAAACCTGGAAAAGAACGGCGGAGCATGGTGGCAGGGCTTCTATTCTGAATATACAGACTTCGACCTTGCAAAGGCTCTCAGCGGCGAGGACAAAGAGGGCTACGATTCTATCATAGCTGACCTTGACCATATGGCAGGGGTGCTTAAAGAGCTTGCAGACGCAAACGTGCCTATACTTTGGCGACCTCTCCACGAGGCGGCAGGCGACCCTAAGTATCCTGGCAACGCATGGTTCTGGTGGGGTTCAGCAGGAAAGGACGCATACATTCAGCTTTGGCAGCTCATGTATGACAAGTTCACAAACGAGTATGGTCTTAACAACCTCATCTGGGTATGGAACGCACAGAATCCTGACTGGTATCCGGGTGATGAGTATGTTGACATCATGGGCTATGACTGCTATCCTGCAGAGCAGGACAGCTCTTCACAGAAGTGGTATTATGACCTTGTAAAGTCAAGCACATCGACCAAAAAGATAATCGCAATGACAGAGAACGGTTCTATGTTCGACCCTGACGGAGCATTCAACGACGGCACACGCTGGGCGTGGTTCAGTACATGGAACGGCGAGTTCTGTATCAAGGATAAACAGCTTTCAGATCAGTACACCACATTTGACGAGTGGAACAAGATCTACAACAGCGAAAGAGTTCTCACCCTTGACGAGCTTCCAAACCTGAAATGCTATCCAATGGATACTGAAAAGTATCTGGAAGAGCATAAATAATTTCGGATAATAACAGTAGGGGCGAACAGTGTTCGCCCGTTACTTTGCACATTTTCGACCAATTCAAACAGGCTTGAACTCAACTTACAAAAATTGTTGATATCATGGCGGCAATATGCGGGCGACCTAAGATCGCCCCTACATAACAAAACTGCGGACAGTGTTTAAACTATCCGCAGTTTTTATTTTTATCATTACAATGCTTGTGCCAAAGGCGGGCGAACGCTGTTCGCCCCTACAATATAGACCTTGTGGAGTATTATCAGCTATAAATATTCAGTATGCAAGGTGCAACATAAACCACTATGATCACTATAGCTCCCGCACCGATAACAGCCACAAATGCAGCGGCTTCCAAAGTTTCTCCGAATTTCAATTTCTTTCTTATGAAGAAATATCCTGCTGTCAGCGCAATGCCTACGATAGTCAGTGCAAGACCTGCATAAAAGCCATTTGGCACGCTTGTTACAGTTATTGTGTTCTCGCCCTCCTGCAAGTCGAAGCTTACAAGGTCACCGAAAACCTTGTCATATGAAACAGCCTTGCCGTTGACCTTTATTTTCAGACCCTCCTGATATGGTATCTGAAGCACACATTTCTGTCCTGCCTTTGCGTTCACGCTTCCTGAAAGCTTGCCGTCACTGTCTGTAAGACCGACGGTCTGTGCCTGCTCAAGTGCCTTTTCAAGAACATTGTGGTGAAGCCCGAAAACGCCGTAGGAACGGCAGCTTGTGATGTCTTTCTTCAAGGTCGCACGCACGTTGACGTGTTCATTTTCAAATTCCCCAAGCTTCAAAAGCCCGTTGCTTGATTGTGACGGATAATCCATTTGCTTTATCTGACCATTCACTGTTACCATGAAGCTTCCGTTTATATCCTCGCTGAGGCTGTTTGAAAGCTTGTCGAAGCAGTCAAAATAAAGTGTCTGCTTGTCTGTCACATCTATGCTGTAGTCCATGTAGGCTACATCGCCTGTGGTGTTGAGGGTGTAGTTCGGCTTAAAGTTACTGTCGTCCTGCACACCATAGATCGTGGTGTATTCGTAGTCTGTGATAAGCTCGTCACCGTTGCCGCCGAAAAGCTGTTCAAAAAGCTTTTTCTGAACGTTGCTTCTTGTGCCTGTGGAAAGCTCCTCACTGCCGCTCAGGTCAGCGTCGGTCACAATGCCAAGGGGGAGATAGTATTCTGTCGGCACTATCTCGTAGGTATCGTTTGAATATACAGCGTCAGCCGAGCCTGTACTTTTTTCAATAAGATATTTTACTGACAGCAAAGCGTCAGTAAGCTCTGTTCCGCCATATGAGCCTACCTCCATCCAGTAAGAGGAGTAACCAAGCTGCTTCATCATGTACATATAATCACGGCTTGTGAGGGAGGTGTAGTGGCTCAGGGAATTGTAGCCCATTGAACCGACCAGATTGACCTCGAAAAGCTTGCTTGCGGTCTTTACTCTGTAAAAGCCCTCTGTTTCGTCAAGTCTGTCTGAAAGATCCATTATCTTCTGATGATTAGCCGCACGCTGAGGATTGTTCATGCTTGGGGATACCATATAAATGTTCACGTTTGCGTAGGACTCAGCCGCAACGAACATTGCAAGGAAGACAGCAAATATCTTCTTTGATATCCAGCCTTTTTTGTGTAGCAGAACGACAATCGCATAAAATGCCGCCGCCACAATGAAAAATTCAAGGCAAAGCTCAAAGGCGGTGCTGTCCTGCCAAAGGCTTGAGGTGTATTTTGATATTCCCGAGCGGTTGTTTTCAACAAAGCCCTCAGAGAAGTTGTAAAAGCCGTAGATAAGTGCCGCAAGTATCAGGAAAATAACAAAGTGGTCGCAGTTTTTCTTTCCTTTTGCAACTGCGTTTTCCGATGAAAGAAAATATCCTGCGCAGATAAGTGCAAAGAAAATGGTGATGAAAGCGTATCTGCATGGGAATGACATATAGCTTCCTGTGTGCCACATAAGGTTCGCAGGCTCTATTAAAATAGGTACGAGCATCAAAAAGAGCATTATAAGGTCGGTGTTAAGACGCTTGCTCCTCTTTTTGCCGTCAAGAAGAAATACCGCAACTATCACTATGACCGAAGCCGTTGACAACAGCAGGCAGAAGGTCGTGTAGTAGTTTGTGATGAATGAAGAAGTCTCAAGCTGTTCGATAACTGACTTTGAACGTCCGCTTGACAAAAACTGCAGGAAGCATGGTATCCATACCACCGCTGAAAGCAATGCACCAAGGAGCGAGCCTATAACAAATCTGCATGGAACGTCCTTGTATTTTTCTTCCTTGCGGTAACGCCAACAGCAAAGCGCCATGAAAAGCAGTATGAAAACAACTATCATGTAGCTGATGTAGTAGTTCACTATCATCATAAGTGTGAGCATGACAGTGTATGGGATAATGCGCTTTTTCTCAAAAAGCTCCCTGAATGCCACCATAAGAAGAGGGAAAAGATACATCATGTCAAGCCATATGTTGTTCTGATAATAGAGCATTCCATAGCCGCAGAATGCGTATATGACGCTGAGTACAGCGCCAATATAAGGATCGAGCTTTTTTTGACAGGAGCGGAAATATATCTGCGCCGTTACAGCCGCTGTCATCATTTTAAGCACTGTGAGAATGTTCACAAGGTAGATTATGTCAGCCTTGTCAACAAAAAGCACAAGCAAGGTGTAGGGGCTTGCGATAAAGAAGAAGAAAACGCCCCACAGGTCCATTCCTCCTGCGTTGTGGAAGTTAAGGAACATTCCGTCCTTGCCTGTGAAAATATCCTTGAAGTCGGTGAGCAGAGGTATCACCTGCTGTGACATATCGCACCATGATACAGTGCCGTCACCGAAAGGGTAAAGCCCATGCCGATAAAAAGCAAATCCCATTATGAGCAATACAGCCAGAGGCGGGATGATAAAAGGCAGAGCTTTTTTTAACTTATCCATTTTGTTCAGTCCTCCATACATAACATAGTTTTTATATTTTTCTTTAAAAAAACATTATAATTATACTCCATTAAGAGCCAAAAATCAATATTAAATAAGCCAACTTTAGGCTTCGTATGATGAAAATTATGTGAAAAACATGGTCTGATGTTGATTTTTTTGCAGGGAGGTGCTATAATAGGCTAGTAAAAAGGCAGAAATGCCATTAATGATGATGGAAAGGACGATAAAAAATGAAACTTAAAAAGCTATTCAGAGCATTGGCTCTTTGCACAGCAGGCGTGCTTGCCTGCGCAGTTCTTACAGCCTGCGGAGATAAGGGCGACAGCTCGTCACAGACCTCTGCGGCTGACACTGACAAGAAGTTCGTTATCACGCTTTATGCCAATGACGCACCTATCACCTGCGAGAACTTCGAGAAGTTGGTGAAGGAAAAGTTCTATGACGGACTTACTTTCCATAGAGTTGTTGACGGCTTTATGGCACAGGGCGGTGACCCTAACGGTGACGGCACAGGCGGAAGCAAGGAAACTATCAAGGGCGAGTTCTCGGCAAACGGCGTTGAAAACAAGCTGAGCCATACAAGAGGCGTTGTTTCAATGGCAAGAGCCAACGATATGGACAGTGCTTCAAGCCAGTTCTTTATCTGCTACAGTGATAAGGATACCTTCCTTGACGGACAGTATGCGGCTTTTGGCATGGTAACAGAGGGCATGGACGTTGTTGATGACTTCCTCAAGGTGGAGAGAACAACAGGTTCAGACAACGCACAGTCAAAGCCTGTTACGCCTATCACTATCGTAAAGGCTGAAATGATAGATGATGACGCAGACGGCAACCACAGAGTTCAGTTTACAATGGATTTCTAAGCTGATTTTCACAAAGAGGTGTCCCCATTGGGTGGATACCTTTTTTGTTTACTAAAATGGTTTGGCAAAACAAAAAATTCATAATTTATATATCAAATCACTGATAAAAGCTATTGCAAAAAGCCGTGTGTTCAGTTATAATATATGATATAGGTTTATGCACAGTCGGTATTTGAGGACTGTCGCTATCAATTTTTGAAAGGAATGTATGTTATGAAGAAATTTGCAGCAGGACTTATTGCAGCGGCAATGAGCGTTACAATGCTTGCAGGCTGCGGAGTGCCTGCTAATACAGTTCACAGCGTTGACGATCTGGAGGGCAAGACTATAGGTGTTCAGCTTGGAACAACAGGCGACATCTATGCTGAGGACGTTAAGGACGCTAAGGTAGAAAAATACAACAAGGGTGCTGACGCTGTTCAGGCTCTGAAGCAGGGCAAGATAGACGCTGTTATAATCGACGCTGAGCCTGCTAAGGTTTTTGTTGAGAAGAATGACGATCTTGAAATACTTGACGAGCCATTTGCTGAGGAAGAATACGCTATCGCTATGAAGCTTGACAACACTGAGCTTCAGACAGCTGTCAACGGTGCTCTCAAGGAGCTTAAGGCTGACGGAACGCTTGACGCTATCAAGGCAAACTACGTTGGCGAGGACGCTGGCAAGAACCCATACAAGTCCCCTGATAATGTTAGCAGAGATAAGGGTACGCTTGTAATGGCAACAAACGCTGAGTTTCCTCCATACGAGAGCAAGGAGAACGATAAGGTCGTTGGTATCGACGCTGATATGATGCAGGCAGTTTGCGACAAGCTTGGTTATGAGCTTAAGATAGACGATATGGCATTTGATTCTATCATCTCAGCCGTTCAGTCAGGCAAGGCAGACGTTGGCGTTGCAGGTATGACAGTTACACCTGACAGAGAGAAAAACGTTCTTTTCTCTGACACTTACACATCATCAAGTCAGGTAATAATCGTAAGAAAGAAATAATTTTTCACACTTCGGCTGTCGTAGAGCGGCAGCCGAAATTATTTTGATAAAGAACAGGAAGTGCTGAATTGAACAAATTGATCGACGATTTCCAGCAAAATTTTTTGGACGAGAGCCGTTGGCATTATCTTACCAATGGTCTTAAAACAACACTTATCATAACCTTCTTTGCGGTCATACTTGGCTTTGTGTTGGGATTTCTTGTGGCTATAGTCCGCTCTACTCATGATAAGACAGGCAAAATGAAGATACTCAACGCCCTTTGCAGAGTGTATCTTACAGTGATAAGAGGAACTCCTATGGTAGTTCAGCTCCTTATAACATATTTTGTTATTTTCGGAAGCGTGAACATAGACAAGACTCTTGTGGCTGTGCTTGCATTCGGCGTGAACTCAGGCGCATATGTGGCTGAGATAGTCCGTTCAGGTATCATGTCAGTTGACAACGGTCAGTTTGAAGCAGGAAGAAGCCTTGGCCTTAGCTATCGTCAGACAATGATAACAATAGTTCTTCCGCAGGCTTTCAAAACTGTTCTGCCTGCCCTTGCAAACGAGTGCATAGTTTTGCTTAAAGAAACCTCTGTTGCAGGATATATCGCAATTCAGGATCTTACAAAGGGCGGAGATATAATCCGTTCTCAGACGTTCTCGGCATTCATGCCGCTTATAACAGTTGCACTTATTTACCTTATAATGGTAGTTGTGCTTACTCATCTGGTAGGAAAGCTTGAAAGGAGGCTGTCGCAAAGTGATAGACGTTAAACATCTCAGCAAGTCTTTCGGCGAGGTCGAAGTGCTGAAAGATATAAACGAAACTATCGACAAGGGCGAAAAGGTCGTTATAGTTGGTCCGTCAGGCTCAGGAAAATCCACCTTTCTCCGCTGTCTTAACCTTATGGAAAAGCCGTCCTCAGGTGATATATTCTTCGAGGGCGAGAACATCACTCAGGCGAACGAGCATGAAATGAACAAGCTCAGACAGAGAATGGGCATGGTTTTTCAGCATTTCAACCTCTTCCCACATCTTACAATAAAAAAGAATATCACTCTTGCCCCTGTGAAGCTTGGCCTTATGACAGCCGATGAAGCCGACAAAAAGGCGGAGGAGCTTTTGGAAAGAGTTGGCCTGCCTGATAAGGCTGACGAGTATCCTTCAAGGCTCTCAGGCGGTCAGAAGCAGAGAATAGCAATCGCACGTTCACTGGCGATGAACCCTGAAGTAATGCTTTTTGACGAGCCTACTTCTGCACTTGACCCTGAAATGGTGGGCGAGGTGCTGGAGCTTATGAAACAGCTTGCAAACGACGGAATGACAATGGTTGTCGTTACCCACGAAATGGGCTTTGCAAGGGAAGTTGCTTCGAGAGTTCTGTTCATGGCAGACGGAAAAATACTCGAGCAGAACAAGCCGTCAGAGTTCTTTGCACACCCTGAAAATCAGCGTTTGAAAGATTTCCTCTCAAAAATCATATAGAAGCCAACACCGCACAAGGGGCGTCTATCGTCTTTGTGCGGTGTTTTTTTGTTTGCAAAGGTCTAAAATGCTTGACATTATGGGCGTTATGGTCTATTATTATTTTATACGACTTTATTTTAATAGGAGATACATAAATGAGTTTAAAAAACGCTTTCACCATTATTTTCGGCAAGCTTATGGTAAAAACTCTGCACCTGCTTGGCAGGGACGCAGGCAACTTTCCCGGGCTTGTGCTGTGGACTATAAATAAAGACTGCCTTAAGGCTTTCAAGGTGGATTGCCCTATCGTTGCTGTCACAGGCACCAACGGCAAGACCTCTGTTACAAACTATCTCAGCCATATTTTTGCAAGCGGCGGAAAGAAGATAATCACAAACCCGGAGGGAAATAACCTTGATACGGGAATATGCTCCCTCCTGCTCAATCACTGCGATATGAGGGGAAGAGTACATGCCGATTATCTTGTGCTTGAAACTGACGAGTCCCACGTTCCTGTGGTCTATTCAAAGCTCAATTTGCAGACCCTTGTTCTGCTGAATTTCTTCCGTGACCAGCTTGACAGAAACGGCGAGGTTGAAACACTCATTCTCAAGGTGAAAAAGTTCCTTGAAACATTTGAGGGCAACGTTGTTCTCAATGCCGATGACCCAAACGTGGCAAGACTTGGACTTGCTAACCCTAATAACAAGAATATCCACTATTTCAGCGTTGACAGATATCAGGGCGCAACGGATAAGCCTTATGAGGTGGGCGAGGGCAAGTTCTGTCCTTTCTGCGATACTGAGCTTGTCTATGACTATTATCAGTATTCACATATCGGCAAGTTCCATTGTCCAAAGTGTGGTTTTGGCAATATTGAGCCTGAGGTGGAGATAAAGAACGTTGACCTGACTGTTCCGTCATTTGAAGCAGACGGGGAAACATATAAGACCGCTCATAACAGTATCTATTATATGTATAACATGGCGGCTGTCTATACCGCCGCAAAGCTCTATAATTTTGATAAGGCTATTTTGCATGACACTTTTGAGCATTTCGAGGTGAATAACGGCAGACTTGAACGCTTTGAGGTAGACGGCTCAAGCCTTCTTGTGAACCTTGCCAAAAACCCTGTTGGCGCAAATATGACCCTGCGTGTGATGAACGAGCAGGCAGGCTCAAAGGAACTGCTTTTTGTCCTTAACGATAACCTTGCAGACGGCCATGACGTTTCTTGGATATGGGATATAAACTTCTCTGTGTTCAATAATGTTGACAGAGTTGTGACCTCAGGTACAAGAGCATATGATATCGCCATAAGAATAAAATGCTCAGGCTATGACCCTGACAAGATATTCGTTTATCCTGATCTTGACGAAGCAACAGCGTCACTCTTTTCCACAAAGGGTGATAAGTTCGTCATAGCCAATTATACTGCTATCCAGCCGACAAGAGCCGCAATAAAAAGATACAAGAGCCTGAAAGAAAACGGGGAGGAAAAGTAAAATGGAAAAACTGAAAATTCTTCATATGTATCCTAATATGCTTGACCTCTATGGCGACAGCGGCAACGTTGAAGTGCTTTCTTACCGCTGTAAAATGCGTGGCATAGAGCTGGAAGTTTCAAAGCATCTTATTGGTGACAAGGAAACTGATTTCACCCAGTATGATATCATCTACCTTGGCGGCGGTGCTGACTTTGAACAGCAGATACTTGCAGATGACCTTGTTTCCTGCAAGGACAGTATCATGGAAGCTTATAAGGCAGGAACATTTTTTCTGATGATATGCGGCGGCTATCAGCTCATGGGTCAGTATTATAAGGACTCAAACGGTGAGAAAGTGCCTGGTCTGGGGCTTTTTGATTACTATACTGTGGCGTCTACCGATAAAAGATGCAGATGTATCGGTAATATCGTTATAGAAGCTCAGCTTGACGGAGAAAAATACAAGGTCATAGGCTTTGAAAATCACGGCGGACAGACCACAAACGTCAAGTCGCCATTCGGAAAAGTCCTTTCAGGCAACGGCAATGAGTTTGAAAGCAGTACCGAGGGCTATATGGAAAAAAGCGTTATCGCAACCTATCTCCATGGTCCGCTCCTGTCAAAAAATCCAAAGGTCAGCGACTATGTTATTTCATATTGCATGAGCCGTAAGCTTGGCGAAAAGTATATCCCCGCACCTATAAACGATAAGCTTGAAGAAGATTGCCGCAAACAGCTTTTTGAGAGGCTTGGTGTGTAAAAATGTTTTCACTGTTCAAAAAGAAGCAGGCTCAGAGCGAGCCGCCTCTGAAAAAGAAAATAAAGGATATGAAGTGCAGAAAAATAAACTACGTTGACGAGGGCTTTGATACCCTCGCTTCGGAAATGTCTGCCGACCCGAAAGCTATTCTCAGGCTCAAGCCTGTGAACTATTATGCCATAAAAAATAAATATATCATGGGGAAAGTTTATACATCTGAGGATTATCAGGAGAACTATGTGCAGTTTTTCAGATACGAGTATGACCACGAGTGCGGAAAAACTGATATCTACCCCCTAAGTGCAGAGCTTATGTCAAAGGCTCTTGCGAAGGTGGGCATAATAATAGACCTGAAAGCCCTTGCCAAAGACCAGTGAGGAAACGAAAATGGCTTCAAAACTTGACGAATTTGATATGAAAGCCCCTGTGGCTGATCTGCTTTATCCCTCTGTGGAAAAGCACAACGCAATGAAAAAAAGAGCTGCCGCCCTTGAAAAGCTCCCCAGAGCCTTTGTTGACAATCTGGAGCTTGAAAAGGTGGCTGATTTTATCACGCCCCATTACCAGTATCGTGTAATGAGGCTTTTTTGTGAGGTTTGCGACGATGAGGAGGTAATAAACTACCGCCTTGATATCCTTGATGATTTCATAAGGCTTCCGTCATTGTCTGCCACCATACGCAAGGTGATAAACGTCATGGTGGAAAATGACAGAAAGAACATCTATAATCTTACTACTCCCGACAGCTTTTCACAGCTTGATGATGCCATAAGCGGCTTTGACGCTTACATACAGTGCATGGAGATAATGCACGATTTTTATGGAAAAATGAAAGATAAGATACGTTCAGAGGGCGTAAAAAAGCTATTTGCGTTCTTTGAGGAGCATTATGGCGATAAGCATTATATATCTCTTAAGGGTGAGATAGAGAAGCTTAAAAAGGCACTCTATGACCGTATTCGCAGCGTTACAGTCGCTATAAACCTCGATGAAAGGTTAGTTCCTGTTTCAGCAGGCATTATAGAGCTTTCAAAAGAGCGTTACGATATAAAACCGTCCCTTGTTGACAGGATACTTTACCATGGGGCAAAGTTCAACGATAAGGCTGTTGTGAAAAATCTCAGAAAGAAGTATAATGACAGCGAGGTGTCTGACGATAAGCTTATCAACACTGTGGATAAGACCCTTTTTGACGAGCTTAGCGATCTTACTGATACTTTTGTGAAAATGATAGACAAGGTGCTTGCTGAGTATCAGAAAGCAGGCATTGCCGATATGCGCTATATAGACTATCAGCTTGAATACTACATGGGCGCAGTGGCTATGATAGAAGCCTGCGAAGATCAGGGGCTTAAAATGTGCCGTCCGAAAATTCTTCCTGCAGGTGAGAGAAAAGCCGTCATAAAGGATATCTTTGACCCTGTTTATTTCCGTGAAGCCAGGATATATAATCTTGACCACAAGGAGAAAAAATCCGTTGTCACAAACGATATCACCATGGGAGGCGACAGCGAGGGCTTTTATGTGCTGACAGGCGCAAACAATGGCGGAAAGACCACATTTCTCCGTGCGGTCGGTCTGTGTCAGATAATGGCGCAGACAGGACTTTATGTGCCTGCTTCATACTGTGAAATATCCCTTGTGGACTATATCTACACTCAGTTCCCACAAGAGGAAAAAACAGGCATCGACACCAGCCGTTTCACCACAGAGATAAAAGAGTTCCGTGAAATAAGCGACACTATCACAGCAAACAGCCTGCTTCTTATGAACGAGTCTATCCAAAGCACAACCCCAAGGGAGTGTGTTGAGGTCGCCTGCGAGCTTTTGAGGATATTCTGCAAAATGGGCGTAAGAGGAGTTTTTGCAACACATCTTGTGGATATCGCATACAAGACCGTGGAGCTTAATAAAGACAGTACCCTCAGAACAAAGCTTGCAAGCATTGTCGCCGACGCAGATGATGAAACAGGAGAGCGAAAGTATAAGATAGTCCGTGGAATGCCCCGTGACAACAGCTTCGCTCAGACTATCCTTAAACAATACGGCATAGATATGGAAACGATAGAAAAGCGTATAAGAGAGAATAAAGCCTGACTATTACAAAATTGTAACCATACTTGAAAATTTCTTTGATGTGTGATATACTGAAACATACAACTATGAAGACAGGAGATAAAACCATGAAAAAGATACACAGAACATTGAGCCTTTTTACAGTCGCTGCAATGTGCGCTGCACTTCTATGCTCATGCGGAGAGGTGCCTGACAGCTCACAGACCGACAGCAGCTCAAAGGCAGCCACAACTACAACATCCGACACAACGGCTGATACAACCACCACAGGGGAGGCGAGCAGTACAGCTTCTGCCACTTCTGCACCTGACAGCAGTGTTTCAGACAGCTCATCAGCGGTAACGGACGATACAAAGACGAACGGTATCACACCTGCTATGTGGAAAGTGACTTCACCTGAGGGCAACACAATGGTGATGCTCGGCTCTTTCCATGCACTGAAAGACGAGTGCTATCCGCTCCCTGAGGCAGTAACGAATGCGTATAATAATGCCGATATCCTTGCGGTGGAGTGCGATATAACCTCCACAAGCGAGGACGGCGAGTATATGAAAAATCTTATGAAGCAAATGCTTTATAATGATAACACAAAGCTCAGCCAGCATATTTCCGAGGAAGCATATTCTGCCCTGAAAACATATCTCGGCTATTGGGGCATGGATATCTCCGCCCTTGAGGTCTACAGACCATGGGCTGTTTCAAGCACCCTTGATACCCTGCTTATTCAGGATTCCGGCTTTGACTCGGAAAAGGGTCTTGACAACTACCTTCTTACCACCGCCCATGCAGACGGTAAGGAGATATATGAAGTTGAGTCGGTGGATTTCCAGATGAATATGCTCATAAACTTCTCTGACGATATCTATGACCTTATGTTCAGAAGCTACGAGGGTGAAACCAAGGAGAGCCAGAAGCAGGCTCTTGAAGACCTCTATACCGCATGGAAGTCGGGGGATATCGAAACCTTCCTTGAGGAAGATAACGAGGAGGAGCTTGCAGGCTATACCGAGGAGGACAAAAAGATCGCCGAGGATTATAATAACCAAATGCTCTATGACAGAAACAAGAACATGGCAAAAGCTGCCGAGGATCTTATGTCTCAGGGCAAGAACGTGTTCTATGTTGTTGGTGCGGCACACTATGCAGGCGAGGGAGGAATAATCGACCTGCTTGAAAAAGACGGCTACACAGCCGAGCGTGTGCAGTATTGATGGATTTATGATTTGTATAGGGGAAAGGGGTAAAAAAATAAATGCCACATTCATCAGGGGGAGGCTCTCACAGCGGAGGGTCACACAGCGGCTCAGGCTTTTCCGGCTCTTCATCAAGCTCGGGAGGGTCGAGCGCTAAACACATAAAGCACACAAGCTTTCCCGGGGCAAGAAGATACGTATACTATGAGAACTATCGTCCTGTCTATGTCTATGCTGACTATGATATTCGCAAGGGGACCGCTTCAGGTAAGTTTTTCAGTATACTTGGCAGTGCTGTCAGCCTGCTCTTTGGTATCATGCTTCTTGCCATGTGCTATGATAAGCCGCAAAAAATGGATACAAGTCCATCTTATCACTGCGAGATAAAGGATACGGCAGGGGTCATTGATGATATGGACAAGGTGCAGAATGCAATTGTTGATTTCTATGACGAAACCGGTATCCCTGTGGAGATAATGACAGTGAACAACGAGGATTGGCAGGGAAGCTATTCAAAGCTAGAGGAATTTGCCTATGATATGTATGTGACGGAATTTGACGACGAGGAGCATTGGCTGGTGGTTTATTCTGAACCTACATCTCCCGACCCTGATTTTAACGATTGGTACTGGGAGGGTATGCAGGGCGATGATACCGACAATATCATAACTGTAGATGTAGCAGACGATTTCAAAGATCTTATGCAGAAATATCTTACCGCCAACAGCCGTTATGATGTCAGCTCTGCTATAGCAGCGGCTTTTGATGAAACTACACCAAACGTTATGGACGGTCATGTAGAGTGGCTGTTTGTGATATGGGGACTTCTCATGTCAGGTATCGGGGCTTATGAGATATATCAGACGCTTATCACGAATAAAAAGGCTTACCGAAGCGCAGTGAAATGTGCAAATGATGCAAAAGAGGACACCTGCGAATACTGCGGAAATGTCTATGTTATCGGCACTTGTCATGAGTGCCCACACTGCGGAGCACCGCTCAGACCACATAACGTGGAAACAGAACAGCCTGTCGCAGATACCACACAAAAATAAGAAAGGGGTAAAAAATAAATGCCACATTCATCGGGAGGCGGCTCTCACGGAGGAGGATCACACGGAGGCTCGCATCACAGCAGCCATTCACACGGAGGTTCAGGAAGAAGCTCACGCCACACAAGAAGCACCTACTTCCCGGGTGCAAGAAGATTTGTATATTATAATCATCACAGACCTGTCTATGTCTATGCAGATTATGACATAACCGAAAAAAGAAGTCCTTTGAGATTTCTTATGCTGTTTTTCTATCTGCCGTTTATTTTATTCACATTTTCTATGTTTGCCGAGGCTTATCATCACCCTCACAAGCTTCCCCAGAACTATGATTATAAAATAGTTGTGGAGGATAATGCAAATGTCCTTGGCAACACCGCAGAGCTTAGGAACTCGCTGGTGGCATTTTATAACCGCACCGGTATCTCACCTGCGGTCATAACAGTGGAAAATTCCGATTGGCAGGGAATTTATTCAGACCTTGAAAACTATGCCTATGATCTGTATGTGAACCACTTTGCGGACGAGAGCCATTGGCTCATAGTTTACTCTACCCCTGACGGTTATTCTTCCTCTGACGGCTTTGAGGATTGGTATTGGGAGGGTATGCAGGGCAATGATACAGATGATGTTCTTACAGAATCAGTAACGAACAGCTTCAATGACGAGCTGCAGAAAAATCTCACGGCGAGAACACGCTATACAGTGTCCTCGGCTATCAGCACATCATTTGACGACCTGACGCCTACCGTAATGAAGAGTAAAGTAAATTGGACTATGCTATTTACTTCAATCGCCATTCTGGCCTTTGTGTGTCTGCACGCCTGCCTTATGATAGGCATAAATCCAAAGGCGAGAAAATATGCCAAAGCAAAGCCTTGTTCTGATGCAGCTCAGGAAAAAGCTTGCGAATATTGCGGCTATACCTATGTCGTAGACACCTGTACAGAATGTCCTCATTGCGGAGCGCCTATCCCACCGGAGGATCAGCCTATATCTGTTTCACAAAGCATATGATATTAAAAACCGCCTGAGAAGCTTTTCCTCTCAGGCGGTTTTGTATTGTATTTAGCCGTACATCTCAGTCTGCTCAGCGTAGCTGTAAATGATCTCGGAGTCAGGGTCAATGGCAACTCCCTTTGCGTGGAAAAGCTCTGTTATGGTAACGAACTCGTAGCCCTGTTCTTTGAGGGCAGGGATTATCTTGTCAAGGGCTGCAACTGTCTGAACATTTCCGTTCATATCGTGAAGCAGGATAATTCCCCCGTCCTTAGCCTGTGCAAGCACCTTTTCAACACGCTCCTCAACACCGACAGCATTGTTGTAGTCCTCTGCGCCGTATCCGCATATAAACGGCATATCTATAACGTCAAACATTGTCTGGTTCACCGCAATATATGGCGGACGGAAAAACTGTGGACGTTCGCCAACAGCCTCTTCCACCTTGTCAGAGGTAAAGTCTATCTCGGCCTTTATTTCCTCTGCGGTCATTTTTGTCATGTCAGGGTGGCTCTGAGAGTGGTTTTCAATGTCACAGCCCATGCTGTAAGCACGCTTCATGACCTCTGCACTCTCGTCTGTGATGTTGTTTCCGATAACGAAAAACGAAGCTACAATGCCGTGTTCTTCAAGCTTGTCAAGCACAAGGGGCGTGGTGTCCGTATTTGGCCCGTCATCAAAAGTGAGGGCTATCACTTTTCCGTAGTCAGACTTGTCACGAAGCTGTCTGCGCTTATTCTGTGAACTGCTGTCCTCAGCCTTTGAGCTTTCTTTTTCCGGACTGCTGTTTTCACCAGTCCCACAGCCCACTCCCATAGCAAGGCTGAAAGCCACAGCACCCATAAGAATAGTTTTAAGCACCTTTTTCATAAGATTTTCTCCTTCATATTTATTATCTCTATGATAGCATATTTCCACTTGATTTTCAATAGAATTTGATGATAAAGCAACAAAAAACGAGCGGTCAAAAACCGCCCGTCAAATGTCTTTCATTTTTCAGAATGTTTCTTGTCCTTGAAGAATTTTCTGTATATTGCCACTGTGATAACAGCATATATCGTTCCCGTTAGAACGCCTGCGATAACGTCGAATGGATAGTGTACACCAACATACAGCCGTGAGAACGCAATGAGTGTTGCCACTATAAGTGCAGGCACGCCGTATTTTTTCGGCATCTCCATGAACATTACCACCGCCACTGCAAAGGAAGCCCCTGAATGTCCCGAGGGAAAGGAGAAGTCCGATTGTGCCCCTATTATCCTGTTAAGCCCCTCGACCACCTCGTAAGGTCTTGTTCTGGCAATAATGTTTTTCAAAATAATGTTGTTTATAAGAAAAGTCACCGCCAGCGAGCATGAGCACACAAGTCCCGTCGTCCTCGTCTTTTTCAGTATGAGAAGTAAAACGCATATGCCTATCCATAACGCACCTCCGTTTGCAAGATATGTTATGAACTTCATTATGGGGTCGAGCCACCCTGCACGCAGGTTGTCCTGTATCCATAACAGTATGTCGCCGTCTAGTTTAAGTAAGGTGTCTAACATTTATCCTCCTGCCATTTATGTAAATCTATCCCTTGAATATATTTACACTAAAACTGACAAGCCTGTCAAAAAACGAGCCTGTCCTTTGTGTATTAATGCTTTAGTTCATATTTTCGCAAATTAATATTATGATAAGTTCATTTTCGTGTATAAAAAGCTTAAAATCATGTGTCGTACCCTTAACAAATTCAATTTGCATAGAAATTTGATTTCCAATTACAGCTTAACAGGCTCTATCTTCCAGATGTTTTCTGCATAGTCCTTGATAGTTCTGTCAGATGAGAACTTGCCGGCATTGGCAATGTTCAGCCAGCACTTCTTAGCGAATGCAAGCTTGTCCTTGTAGTCTGCGTTGACCTTGAGCTTTGCCTGAACATAGCTTTCAAGGTCGCCAAGAACATAGTAGTGGTCAGGAACGTGCCAGCTTGCACCGTCAGTGAGTGCCTTGTAAAGCTCCTTGAAGCTGCCCTCTTCGTTGGACGGAACGCCGCCGTCTGAAAGACTGCCGTCAATAAGCTTGTCAAGAACACGCTTTATCTTGTCGTTTGAGAAAAGTATCTCCCTAGGGTCATACTTTGGCATTATCTCAGCCAGCTCCTCTACTCTTGCACCGAAGATGTAGTTGTTCTCCTCGCCTGCCTCCTGAACGATCTCAACGTTAGCTCCGTCATATGTTCCCAGTGTAACAGCACCGTTGAGCATAAGCTTCATGTTGCCTGTACCGCTTGCTTCAGTGCCTGCCGTAGATATCTGCTCGGAAACATCAGCCGCAGTAACAAGCTTTTCCGCATAGGAAACGTTGTAGTTCTGTACGAAAACTACCTTGATAAGATCCTTTGTGTCAGGGTCAGCGTTCACAAGCTTGCTTATCTCGCCAATAAGCTTGATGATAGCCTTAGCCCTCCTGTATCCCGGTGCAGACTTAGCACCGAAAATAAATGTTGTCGGTGTGAAGTTCTTTATAGAGCCGTCCTTGATGCCATAGTAAATGTAAAGTATAGACAAAGCGTTAAGGAACTGCCTCTTGTATTCGTGCAGACGCTTGATCTGAATGTCAAAAATAGTGTTCGGGTCGATATCAACACCGTCATGCTCCTTTACAAAAGCGGCAAGGCGGTTTTTCTGCGCCTCCTTAACAGCCATGAACTCGTTAAGAACAGCTTCATCATCAGCATATTTTTCAAGCTTTTTAAGCTCGTCCAAGTCCTTCACCCAATCTGCATTGCCAAGAAGCTTTGTGATAAGTGCGGAAAGCTCAGGGTTGCAAAGTGCCAGCCAACGTCTTTGAGTGATACCATTGGTCTTGTTCTGAAATCTCTCAGGATAAAGCTCATACCAATCCTTAAGAGCGTCCTTTTTCAGTATCTCAGTGTGGATAGCCGCAACGCCGTTTATATAGCTTGAAACATAGATAGCCATAAACGCCATTTTTACCATGTCGTCGCCAACAGGGGAGAGCGTTGAAATATATTCTCTGTCCTTTTTGAGAGCGTACATATCCTTTATAAAACGCTCGTTTATCATAAGAATGTATGTGTAGACCTCAGGCACTACCTTTTCCACAAGTCTGCAATCCCACTTTTCAAGAGCCTCAGCCATGATAGTGTGGTTTGTGTAGTTGAAGACCTTGTGGGCGATCTCAAAAGCCTTGTCAAAGTCATAGCTATGCTCAGCACAAAGCTGTCTTATAAGCTCTGGCACAGCGATAACAGGGTGAGTATCGTTAAGCTGGATAGTAATATAGTCGCCAAGGTTGTCAAGAGTGCCGAATTTAGCCAAATGCTTTTTGAGAATATCCGTCACAGAAGCGGAGGAGAAGAAATATTCCTGCTTGAGCCTGAGTATCTTGCCCTCTTCACAGTTATCGTTAGGGTAAAGCACCTTTGAGATGTTCTCAGCGTCATTTTTAGCCTTTACGGCACCGTCATAGTTACCGCAGTCAAACTGAGCGAAGTCGAAATCCTCCACGCTCTCAGCCTGCCAAAGTCTGAGTGTGCCCACATTTTTAGTACCAAAGCCGATAACAGGCATATCATAAGGCACAGCATAAACAGTCTGGTCGCCGTATTTAACGACTACCTTGTCATTTTCGCATCTCTTAGACCAAGGGTCGCCGTACTTAGTCCAGTTGTCAGCCTCTTCCTTTTGGAAGCCGTCAACTATTTTCTGCTTGAAAAGACCATACTTGTATCTTATTCCGTAGCCGTCCAAAGGCAGGTCATGAGCGGCGGCGGAATCGAGGAAGCAAGCGGCAAGTCTGCCAAGACCGCCGTTGCCCAGGGCAGCGTCCTCTATTTCTTCAAGGTCATTAAGACTTCTGCCGTGAGCCTTCAAAAGCTCGTCCACCTCGTCAGTGATACCAAGGCAAAGAAGGTTGTTGTAAACGGCTCTGCCCATAAGGAACTCCATAGAGAGATAGCAGGCTCTGCGGCTGTCAAGGTGAGCCTTTCTGCTGTTCTCCCAATCGCTGTCAATAAGCTCCATAACAGTAGCCGACAGGCTTTCGTGGAGCTGCCAAGGCAGAGCTTTTTCAACGCTCGTGCCAAACTTCTTTTTCAGGTCTTTACTAAGTTCACTGTAAAACAGTTCTTTGTTCATTGGTTTTTATCCTTTCTGATATTTTATGTATTCTATTGTATTTTGTACTTTGTTATTATCCGTACAACGTATGGTATTGGTGAACATTGTTTGCCCGTCGAAGAAACAAGCAACGATAACAACATGGCTCAATAACCATAAAAATTTTCCCACCGCACAGTAGGGGACGGCGCCCTCGACGTCCCGCTCGAAGTGACAAGGTTTAAATTATCCAGAATTTGTGCAGAGCAACATTGTGCGGATAACACAAATGAGGTTGCAGTCGAAACGTCGAGGGGTGCGCAAGTCCTTCTGCCGCAAAATCGCTGTCGCTCTTTGCGGATCTACGTTGCGCTAAGGGATAGAAAAGCGGTGCAGATTTAATTCTCCGATATTACTTTTATATGGTATCTGACTTCTTCATGCTTGTGATTTGTTCGGTCGGCTATGCACATTCCTCACTCCTCACTCCTCACTCCTCACTTGAGCGTTGCTCTATCTTCCATACACCACAGTTATCTTCGCCAATCTCTCCGCCAAAGTATCATCAAGCTTATCAAAGCTTTCCAATCTCCACTTCCAATTTGCTCCCACTGTTGACGGTGTATTCATTCTGGCTTTATCGTCAAGGCAAAGTATATCCTGCATTTGTGCGATAGCTGTATCACACACGCTGGACCAACAAAGTCTTACCATTGCCCAAGGCACGAACTCGTCTTTTGTAACTCCAAGATAGTCCTTGCAGTAGCTTCTGGTCTTTTCGTCACAGCTCTTTATCCAGCCAAGTATGGTTTCGTTATCGTGCGTACCAGTGTAGCAAATGCTGTTTGTGGTCTTAAAATTGTGGGGCAGATAGCCGTTTGTATTATCAGAATCAAAGCCGAACTCCAGCACCTTCATGCCGGGATATCCGCTTGCGTTGAGCATTTTTACAACGTGCTTTGTAAGGAAACCCAAGTCCTCTGCGATTATCTTCACGTCCCCAAGCTGTTTCTTGACTTCTTTGAAAAGCCTCATGTCAGGACCTTTTCTCCACTTGCCCTTTTTGGCGTTCTTTGCACCGTATGGTATGCAGTAATAGCTTTCAAAGCCCCTGAAATGGTCTATTCTCACCACGTCATAGGTGGCAGAAGCCGCCTTAATACGCTCTACCCACCAGCGGAATTTATCTCTCGCTATGTATTCCCAGTTGTAAAGAGGATTGCCCCAAAGCTGACCGTCTGCCGTGAATGCGTCAGGTGGACATCCTGCCACCTCAACAGGCTTTTTCTCCTTGTCAAGGCTGAAATACTGCGGTGTACTCCACACCTCAACACTGTCATATGCCACATATATGGGGATATCGCCTATTATCTCGATGCCCTTTTCGTTGGCATAAGCCTTTAGCTTTTTCCACTGCTGGAAGTATTTATACTGCACAAAGCACCAGAAGTCTATATCATTTGCATATTCTTTTCTAGCACTTTTTATCGCCTTAGGCTTGTACATTTTCAGCGGTTCGTCCCATTCATACCAAGCCTTGCCCTTGTTGGCAAATTTCAGTGACATAAACAAAGCGTAATCGTATATCCAGTCTTTGTTTTCCACCACGAATTTTGAGTATGCCTTTTCAGGCTTCTTGCGAAAACGCTTGTGTGCCGTCCTAAGCACCTTGAAAATGACCTCGTATATCTTGCCGTAGTCAACAGACCCTTTGTCATCGCCCCACTCAATATCCTTGTATTCCGCAGGTTTCAGATAACCATCTTTCTCAAGTGCCTCAAGGTCGATGAAATACGGATTTCCTGCGTGAACAGAAAAGCTCTGATATGGCGAATCACCATAGCTTGTAGGAGATATAGGAAGTATCTGCCAACATTTTTGGTGAGCCTTTTCAAGAAAATCCACAAAAGCATAAGCCTCCTTGCCAAGCTTGCCGATACCATAATCGTTAGGCAGAGAGGATATGTGCATTAAAATACCTGACTTACGCATAAAATGCTCCTTTCATGTCAAAACCGCACCCATGTGAAAATTTCAGTGCAGTCACATATAATACATCATTATGATTATACTACTTTTCAGCCATTTTTGCAATAGAAAAACCGCCATATATTTCAGTTAAGAACTATTTTAATTTTGCCGCCCTGACTTGTCATATAAAAATGATCCTGACATAATGAAAAAATATCGAGAAAAATGCAAAATATACTTGACATTTTAGAAAATATGATGTATGCTATGATCAACGAGAAAGAAAGGAGCGGCTGCAAAACTTGAAAAATAAAAAAATGAAAATAGCAAGGCTTGAAAAGGATATGAACCAAGAGGATCTTGCAAAAGCCGTTGGCGTAACAAGACAAACTATCGGAATGATAGAATCAGGCAATTATAACCCGACCTTAAAGCTTTGTGTCGCTATCTGCGACGCTTTGGATAAGACTCTCAACGACCTGTTTTGGACAGAAAAGGAAGAAAGGAAAGATGACAAATGAAACTTAACAAAGAAAAGCTTGAAACTCAGATAACAGATGGTGTTGACGAGCGTGTCAAACAGGCGAACGATTCAGCCCTTGCGGCAGTGGGCATAGTGTCGATATTCTGCGTGTTGATCTCGCTTTTGTATCGGTTGTATACCGACCAGAACCCGTTGCCTGATCTTATAAGCGTTGTGGTGATGATGATAACCTATACGGTGGTGAACAGTAAAAATCATATTTATGATATACCGAGATCATTCACAGGCAAGACTCTTGACACAGGTACGGACAAAAAGAGCAGAAAGAGCAGAATTAAGTTTTATGCTCTTGATTCATTGGTCTTTGCAGCCATGTTTACCGTTATAGATCTGGTTGTCGATACGAAATTCAGCGTTTCCTCTGCTGTATTAGATGTAGTTATAGGCTTTGCAGTATCTATGGTGATCGACTATCTCCTGCATGAGCACACCATAAAGAAATACAATAAGTATATCGATACATTGGAAAATGATAACGACGAAGAAAATGAGTAAAAAAATCCCGAGAGCATTCAAAACGCCCTCGGGATTTTTTTATCTTATTCGTGAGTTATCATCATAAGCACCGCAAAGTAGTGGAAAACACTTCCCGCAATGGTGAACAAATGCCATATTGAGTGAAAATATTTCTTGCTCTTTTTAACATAGAAAATAACGCCCACAGTGTAGAAAAGTCCGCCTATAAGAATAAACCACAAGGACAGAGGATAAACCTTTTCTATCATAGGCTTGACAGCGATTATAACTACCCAGCCCATTGCGATATAGCATACAACAGAGGGCTTGCGGAACTTTTCAAGGTCAATGGAGTTCAGCACAATGCCAAGGATAGCTGCACCCCAAACGATTCCGAAAAGAACCCAGCCAAACGCACCTCGTAAAGGCACAAGGGTGATAGGGGTGTAGGTGCCTGCAATGAGGAAGAAAATGGTGTTGTGATCCATTATTCTGAAAAACTTTTTGGCTTTTGGATTGGTGATAGCGTGATAAAGGGTTGACATTGTGTAAAGTATGATAAGAGAAGCTCCGAAAATAGCGGAGCTTACAACGCCCCAAGCGTTGGAGTAAATGGCAGCGAGAACGATAAGGACGGCAGTGCCGGCAATGGATAGCAGGCCGCCTGCACCGTGTGAAACGGAGTTGAAGATCTCCTCGCCGAGGGTGTATCTTTTGGTTAGATCCTGAGATTGGATCTCAACAGATTTTGACATAGTATCATTTCCTTTCCGATAGGACCGAGAATTTGCATATAAGTTTTATTACTATAGTATAGTAACATTTTTTTAGACACTTGTCAAGTTTAAATACAGGTGTAAAAAGTGAGGAGTGAGGAGTGAGGAATGAGGAATGGCACAGCAAACTCGCCCGAATAATCCGTAGGGGCGAACATCGTTCACCCGCATGGTATGCAACCGGTACCATGTAAACAAAATACCCCCTATAACTTAAATCAAAAAAAATTTTCAAACCCCCCTTGACAAAACATGAATATATGATATAATAAACATATGAACAGTTATTCATATGATGAATCGAAATGACCCATATCGAATATACTAAAACAATAATAAGAAAAGGAGCGCGAAAATAAATGAGCGAGAATACAGTAAAGCATGAGCATAAACAGTGCGGAGGAAAGAATATAGAGAAAATGGAGGAAATAGGGAAAACAATGCCCGTTGAGGAGGAGATATATGACGTGGCAGAGCTTTTCAAAGTCCTTGGCGACCAAACAAGAGTGAAAATACTCTTTACTCTTATAAAGGACGAAATGTGCGTGTGCGATATAGCCGAGCTGTTGGAAATGTCACAGTCCGCTATCTCGCATCAGCTCAGAGTGCTTAAACAAGCCAGACTTGTGAAGTATAGACGTGAGGGAAAAACAGTCTATTATTCAGTTTCCGATGAACACGTCGCTATAATACTCAATATGGGTATCGAGCATATCAGCGAGTAAAGAAAGTGATCTGTTTTTTGTAGTATAGGAGAATGTGAAATGAGTAAAATGACTTTGCTTCTTAAGGAACTCGATTGTCCGCATTGTGCGGAAAAGATCGAGAAACGTGTGGGCGAGCTTTCAGGCGTTAAAAGCTCTAACCTTGACTTTATCAATAAAAAGCTCACAGTTGATTTTGACGGCGATAAAAATGCACTCTTTACCGAGATAGAAAATGTCGTCCATAAGCTTGAACCTGACGTCTCTGTTACCGACCTCTCGGATAAGGGCGTGAATACTATGTCGCTGGAACTTGCCGCCTTGGATTGCCCTCATTGTGCAGAAAAGATCGAAAAGCGTGTGGGCGAGCTTGAGGGCGTTAAAAGCTCAAACCTCGACTTTATCAATAAGAAACTTACCGTAAAGTTCGAGGGCGATAAAAACGCCCTCTTTACCGAGATAGAAAACGTCGTCCATAAGCTTGAACCTGACGTTAGCGTGAAAGAGCTTGGCGATTGTGCTGAGAAAACTCTCTATCTGAAGCTGGAGGATCTCGATTGCCCTAACTGCGGTGAAAAGATAGCAAACCGTGTGGGCGAGCTTGCAGGCGTAATTTCATCAAACGTCGATTTTATCAGCAAAAAGCTTACTGTCAAAACAGACGGCTCTAATCCTGACCTGCGTATCATGATAGAAGATACTGTTCATCAGCTTGAGCCTGACGTTACTGTTAAGGATTATGGTGCTCAGACAGCAGAGGAAGAGCCTGTGAATGACCATAAGGGCGAGATAGTCAAGCTTTCTGTGGCTATCGTGTTCTTTATCGCATCAATGCTTTTGGATAAGCTTGGAAGCGGCACTGTATGTGAGTATCTCAGTGCAGGCCTTGCAATAGTTGCTTACCTTATCGCAGGTCTTGACGTTGTTATCGCCGCCGTAAGAAACCTTGTTAAAGGCGAGGCTTTTGATGAATCTCTGCTCATGACTATCGCAACAGTTGGCGCATTCGCACTTAAAGATTTCCGTGAGGGTGCAGCCGTTATGCTGTTCTTCCAGGTGGGTGAGCTTTTCCAGACTATCGCAGTAGAGAAGTCAAGAAAATCTATCACAAAGCTTATGGAGCTTAAGCCTGAGTCTGTAACAGTTGTAAGAAACGGCAAAACATACGAGCTTCCTCCTGAGGATATCCTCAAGGACGAGATGATCGCCGTAAAAACAGGCGAGAGAATACCTCTTGACGGTATCGTAACAGAAGGAGAATCAGAGCTTGATACATCAGCGCTCACAGGCGAGTTTCTTCCGGTCGAGGTCAAAGCAGGTGACAGCGTCCTCAGCGGCTCAACAAACCTGAGAGGACTTCTCAAGGTTCGGGTCACAAATACCTTCCACGAGTCTGCAGTGTCGAAAATTCTCGATATGGTGCAAAACTCCAGCGAAAGAAAAGCCAAGACCGAAAAGTTCATCACACGTTTTGCAAGAGTTTATACCCCTGCGGTAGTTATTGCTGCACTTGCACTCGTGTTTATACCAAGCTTCATTCTGGGCTTTGACCAGTTCTCAAAATGGCTCTATAGAGGACTTTTGTTCCTTGTAATATCCTGCCCATGCGCACTTGTTATCTCAGTGCCTCTCTCGTTCTTCGCAGGAATTGGCGGAGCGTCTAAAAAGGGAATACTTATAAAAGGCGCAAAAAATCTCGAAACAATGGCTAAGTGCAAAACTCTCGCAGTTGATAAAACAGGTACTCTCACAAAGGGCAGGTTCACTGTCCTCAGCGTAAACCCACAGGGTGTTTCACAGGATATCCTCCTTGAAGCCGCCGCATATGCAGAAAGTATGTCAACTCACCCTATCGGTATCTCCATAGTGCAGAGATACGGCAAGGAAATAGACGGTGCAAGACTTTCTGATATTGAAGAGATAGCAGGAAACGGTGTAAGAGCAAAGCTTGACGGCAAGGAGATACTTTGCGGAAAGAAAGCACTTCTTGAAACAAACGGTATCGCCGCACAAAGCTCAGAAGACTCCGCAACGGCAGTTTATGTTGCCCTTGACGGCAAGTTCATAGGCGAGATACTCTTAGGCGACGAGATAAAAGAAACCTCCGCCACGGCCGTTTCAAGACTTAGAGAGCTTGGGGTCGAAACTGTCCTCCTTACAGGCGATAAGAAAGATACCGCCGAAAAGGTGGCAAAGAAAGTGGGCATAAAAACATTCTTCAGTGAGCTTCTCCCTGAAAACAAGGTTGAAAAGGTCGAACAGCTTATAAAAGACCCCGACCGCAGACTTGTTGCATTCGCAGGGGACGGAATAAATGACGCACCTGTTATCGCAAGAGCCGATATTGGTATCGCAATGGGCGGCTTAGGCTCAGATATCGCCATTGAAGCCGCAGACGTTGTGCTTATGAACGACGACCCGTCAAGCATAGCAGACGCAGTAAAGATATCCCGAAAGACTATGACAATAGTAAGAGAGAATATAATTTTTGCCCTTGGAGTAAAAGCTCTCGTGCTTATATTCGGTGCATTGGGACTTGCAGGAATGTGGCTTGCGGTTTTCGCAGACGTTGGCGTAGCCGTAATAGCTATTCTCAACGCCCTAAGAAGCAGCAAAATAAAATAAAACTATGTTTAGACCTGCAAATGCGCATAAATACGGCATTTGCTTGTAGGGGCGAACAGTGTTCGCCCGCTTATCCACAACAACGTAAAAATAACAAGGCGGACGCTGGAAAAAGCTCCGCCTTTTTTTCTGTCATTGACAATAAGCCTGATATGTACTATAATATTGGTATTGTAAAAATGAACGGAGGTGCAGTCAGGTGGCTAATAAAGACAGACAACAAAACTACAGAAATGATAGTAAGCCTCAGGACTACTATGAACAGGAATATCAGCGACAACTTGACGAGTTCAATCGCATAAGCGGTGCGGACGGACAGCGTGTTCAGCAAATAGACGAGGGCGTGAACGACTTTGACGATTACTATGACGCTGGCTACCCTGATGATAATACACAGGGAACAGCTCAGCCATACGGGCAGGGAAGCCGTTCATCATCAGATTACGCAGGCTCATACAGAGAAAGCGCTCCAAGACGGCAGACACAGAGCAGACAAACGTCACGTCCACAGAACGGACAGAGCAAGCAGAGAGGTTCAGGCAAGTCAGCAAAAAGCAACAAGACCTCAGCCCAAAGACGAAATAATGACCTGCAATTTGGCAAAAACAATAAAAGCCGTAACGGTCAGACGAACAAAAAAGGTAAAAACAAAGTGGAAAATAAAAAAAGACACCCTATAAAAACCTTTTTCAAGGTGCTTATCATCATACTTTTGGTGGTTTTCATATTGGCGAACGTCCTTATATGGCGATACATAGGCATGGTGAACAAGGTGCAAAGAGGTCAGAGAACGAACACAGATGCTTCCATGAACAGCTCTGATGTACGAAATATCCTGCTTATAGGCTCTGATACAAGAAACGCTGACGAGCGTGGCAGAACAGACTCTATGATACTTCTCTCCATTAACAGCACCACAAAAGAGATAACAATGACCTCTTTCATGCGTGATATGTATGTGAATATCAAGGGCATTGACGCTGACGGAAATGATATAGACACATGGTCAAAGCTCAATGCGGCGTATGTTTACGGCGGTGCAGAGCTTCTTATGGATACCATAGAGTATAATTTTGATATTGCCGTTGACGATTATGTTTATATCGACTTTCTGTCATTCGTTGATATCGTTGACGCAGTTGGCGGTATCGAGCTTGACATTTCTGATGAAGAAGCCGAGGGCATGAAGCCTCCAATGGCAGAGCAAAACAAGCTTCTTGGCAATAAAAAGGGTACAGACTATCTTGATAAGGGCGGAAAGAAGCTCCATGTAAACGGCAATCAGGCGCTTGCCTATGCAAGACTTAGATATGTCGGCAACGCAGATTTCCAGCGAACAGAACGCCAGAGAACAGTTATCACAAAGATAATCGAAAAGGCGAAAGGCTCAGATCCGCTGACTATAGACAAGTTCGCAAAAGCGTCAATGTCACATCTTACAACCAATATGTCCCAGACGCAGCTTTTTGCTCTTACCTATAAGGCGATATTCTCCATGAATTACGAGATAAAGTCTATGAGAATACCTGATGATGATTCCTATTCATATGGCACATCATCTGACGGTCAATCAATTCTCGAGGTAGATTTTGAAGCCTGTAAAGCACTTCTCAGAAAAGAGATTTATAACCGGTAAAAAAGAAAAGCTCTGCTTCGGCAGGGCTTTTTTGTATAGGAAAACAAGCGGTCACAGGGCAGTGACGAACAGTGTTCGCACGCTTTGTTTATTCATTCCTATTCCATATCCGCACATATTCATGCACCAAAAAAACGGCGTACCCAATGTTGGATACGCCGTTTGAATTTGTGCTATTGTTCAGGTGTCGGCTCAGGCTCAGGAGCAGGCGGATCAGTTTCCGTAACAGGCTCCGTTACTGTTTCTGTAGCAGTTTCCGTGTTTGTTGACACCTCAGTGGTTTCACTTGGCTGTGTCAAAGAAGGAGTAGTTTCAGTTGCTTTTTTCGTTTCTGTTGAAGCCGAAGTCGTTGTGGTGGTCGTTGAAGTTGTGGTCGTGGTGATGTAGCTTGTGGTGGTCGTAGTTGTGGTGGTCTCTTCCTCTGATGAGTCCTCCTCCACAGGTGCGTCACCGAATGCTATAACGCCCCATTTTCCGGACTTCATTACCCATGCCTTGCCGTTGTGAACAGGTCTTGCCTGATCGAACTCGCCTGGCTTTACGATACAGTTGCCGTCTATGTCATAATAACCATATGATGAATTTATGGATACCGGCAGATAATCGTCAGTGAAAAGATAAGGATGAACAGCCATCTCGTCATCTATCACCTTTCCGCAATAGGCACTCATGTCACCGTCGCACTTGAAGTCGATTATAGTTTTGCCGTCAGAACCAACATATCCCCACTTGCCTTCGTCGTTCTCAAAGGCAATGCAGGTAAGTCCTGCGCCTTTGTATGCAGGGGCATAGAAATCAGTGTACTGCATATCAAGTATAAGCTTGTCCTTTTTAGCAAGCCCGTAAAGCGGTTCGCTCACAGGAGAAATGTCATAAAAACCATTGTCAGACTTTTTCACGTCAGCTTCACATACCACAACAGCCTTTTTGCCGGTGTATTCTTCGCCCTGTTCTTCGTCAGCGTCCTTTACATAGATCTTTTCCTCACTGCTGTTCCAGTAATACCTCGGCGAACTGTCATGATGTTCCGCCGCATAGTATACTACCTGATTTGAGCTGTCGATACTGCAATACTCATACTCATCATTCTTTTCATTTATAATATTGAAAAGCGTGACCTCTCCGCACCAGCAGGTGTAGTAATCGTCATATTCCGCAGGCACTACCATGTTTCCGCTGTAGTCTATAATGCCATACTTGCCGCTCTGTCTGATAACAGAATAGTTGGCATAAGCTGTGTTCTTTTCGTTGTTAGGGTCGACCTGACTTCCGTCAAAAGAAATGATATTATCGGCGTTTATAGTCGGCTCTATGAGCCAGCGATAAGCTTGTTTCTGTTCTGAATTTGAGTCAGCCGTATAGGAATAACCGCCGGGGGCAACGTCGTCATCAGCACCCTTTTCCCAAGGCATGGCACAGCCTGTGAGCATAGCACCTGCAACAACGGCTGTCAGAGCAGAACAAAAAATCTTGTTCATAAGTTTCCTCCTATCATTTTCTGCTTCTTCCTTATCACCCATTATCTGTATTTTTTATCTTTTCAGGGCAATATCTACACATACGATTATTATATACTATAACCCCTTTTATGTCAATAGCACAACTTACAAACAGCACCGCAAAGCTGCAAGGATTTTCAGCGATTTTAACACGAAAATCCCCGAAAAATCGTCGTTTAAAGCTTAAAAGGGACTGTCGCCCTGCAAGCGTCAGTCCCCCATATCTGCATGATTATTTTATGAGCTTCTCCGTCCATTTATGCGCACCATTTTCCAATGTTTTGAAATCAAAACAACGCTTTGATATTACGTGTTCAGGCTTGTCATATTTGAGAGCATACAATGAGCGTGCATTGTTTTCAAGAGGAAGTTCTTTGATATATTTCATTTCTCTTTTCAGAAGGTCAATGTATTTGCTTTTGGCAGTATCATTTTTGAAATCAACATACTCCTCGATTTTTCCGTATTCAAGGTCTGTCATTTCAGACACAGGCACAGGGAACATATAATTAAGATTTACAACAGCTATAAGCACGTCATTATGTATTATTTTCTGAAAATCTATATTTGCCTTTATTTTATTGTGTCTTGGCTTTGCAGAAGATACCTGCGTCACATATGCAAGGTCACCCACACGCATAAGCTCTCCAAAGAACGGCTTCAGCTTATCATTTCCGTAGTCTGTTCTTGGTATCCTCGACTCATAATTTTCTCTCAGATAGTCAAGGTAATCCTTGTTTATTATTTTCCACTTCTGCACGTTCATACATCTCCATACAAAAAATAAAGGGTCAAAACAAATTGACCCTTTAAATACCTATTAAAGCGATTTTAGACGGATTCGCAACCCCTATTAAAACAGTATTTTTAAAGGCTCTGTGACCTCTATTAAAGCGATTTTAGACGGATTCGCAACCCCTATTAAAAGAATAGATCTCTCTGATTCTATTATACCACATTATATGTAAATGTCAATAGTAAAGTGTCAGAAATCTTCCTGATTATTCTTCCTCTTCAACCGGCATATTCTCCCAGTTGTGGTAAACGTTCTGAACGTCGTCATCGTCCTCAAGATGCTCAAGAAGCAGACCCATCTTCTTGATAGCGTCCTCGTCTTCGATAGTTGTGTAGTTTGAAGGAACTTTCTCAGCCTCGGCAGAAAGTACCTTGTAACCCATTCCCTCAAGAGCTTCTCTTACAGAAGAAACCTGATTAGGGTCGCATGATATCTCGATAACATCGTCATCAACGTTGAAATCGTCAGCGCCTGCCTCAAAGCAGTCCTCCATTATCTTGTCCTCGTCAGCGCCGTTGTTCTCCATAACAACAGTACCAACATCAGAGAACATGAAAGATACACAGCCTGATGTACCCATGTTTCCGCCGAACTTGTCGAAGAAGTGACGGATATCGCCTGCTGTTCTGTTCTTGTTGTCTGTAAGGCACTCAACGATAACAGCAACACCGCTTGGACCGTAACCCTCGTAAACCATTGACTCGTAGCTGTTCTTGTCGCCGTCACCTGCTGCCTTTTTGATAATTCTATCGATATTGTCGTTAGGCACGTTGTTTGACTTAGCCTTTGCGATAAGATCTCTCAGCTTTGCGTTGCCTGCAGGATCAGCACCGCCCTGCTTAACTACAACAGCGATCTCTCTGCCTATCTTTGTAAATATCTTAGCTCTTGCAGCGTCTGTTGCACCCTTTTTTCTTTTAATGTTTTCCCATTTTGAATGACCTGACATTTGATTCACTCCTTGATGTAATATTATTCATTGATGCTGCCCACAGACCATGCTGCCTCGAACAGTTCACCTATACGTTCCTCACGCCCCGTGAGATATAAAAAACCGAAAAGACATTCCAAACCTGTCGCCATGCGGTATTCACCCACAGTGGAATGTTTCGGAGCATTTATGCCCTTTGCATTTCTGCCCCTTTTGAAAATATCCATTTCCTGTTCGTTAAGCAGCCCCTCGTCAAGCCACTTGCGAACAGCCTTTGCCTGATATTCCGCACACACCCTCTCAACAGTGAGCTTGTGCAGCTTGTCCGCAGGCATATTAGCTTCAAGGATAAGCTTTTCCCTTACCCTTATCTCGTAAACGCCGTCCCCGATAAAAGCCAGTGCCAGAGGGGAGTATTGCATAGCGTCCATATCAGAAAGATTTCCCGTGACGCTCCCTCCTATCTGAGATATTCAAACTCAAAGTCGAATATAGAAACAGTGTCGCCCTCTTCGATACCCATTTCTTCCAGCTTGTCTATTATGCCGCTGGTCCTGAGTACGTTCTGGAAATACTGGAGGGAAGAGTAGTCGTCCATATTAGCCGTCCTGAGTATGTCAAGAAGCCAATCTGCTTCCACGAAATAAACGCCGTCCTCCACAGTAACACGGAAGTCTTTCTTTGAGATGAGCTTATCGTCAAGCTCCTCCTGCGTGAGCGGCTGAGCCTCAAACTGCTTAACAGGCGGCAGAACAGAAAGTCGCTCCCATACGCCATACATAAGCTCTTTTGTACCCTTTGTGGTAGCGGCAGAGATCTCATAGAAGAGAAGTCCCTGATCCTCAACATAGTTTCTCAGTCTTTCCACCTGCTCAGGGGTAGCCATATCGCTCTTGTTTGCGGCAACTATCTGCGGAGCTTCCGCAAGCTCCATTGAGAAGTTTTCAAGCTCGTGATTTATCGCCTTGAAATCCTCGATAGGATCTCTGCCCTCGCTGCCTGAAACGTCGATAACGTGAACGATAAGTCTGCACCTCTCAACGTGTCTGAGAAATTCGTGGCCAAGACCGACGCCCTCGCTCGCACCCTCGATAAGACCTGGGATATCTGCCATAACAAAAGATTTTCCCTCTTCTATCTTAACAACGCCAAGCACAGGCGTCAGGGTAGTGAAGTGATAGTTGGCTATCTTTGGCTTTGCCGCTGATACAACAGAGATAAGCGTGGATTTACCCACGTTCGGGAAGCCCACAAGTCCCACGTCTGCAATAAGCTTGAGTTCAAGCATGACCTCATATTCGTCACCACGGAAACCCGGCTTTGCAAACTTCGGTATCTGCCTTGTGGAAGTGGCAAAATGAGCGTTTCCACGTCCGCCCTTGCCTCCGTGAGCGATAACAGCAGGCTCATCGGTAGAAAGGTCGGCAAGTATCCTGCCGCTCTTTATCTCTCTAACAACAGTGCCTCTAGGAACTTTCACCACAAGGTCGGGAGCATTCCTGCCTGAGCAGTTTTTGCCGCCGCCGTTCTGCCCCTTTTCGGCAACATATTTTCTCTTATATCTGAAATCTATAAGGTTTGAGATATTGTCGTCAACAACGAAAACAATATCTCCGCCCTTACCGCCGTCACCGCCGTCCGGACCGCCTGCCGCAACGTATTTCTCACGGTGGAATGAAACTGCACCGTCGCCGCCGTCACCGGCTTTTATATAGATCTTCGCCTGATCGACAAACATGATCAAACCTCCTTATAAATGATATTATGCGTAAATTTAGTTGTCATTAACCAACAAAAGACCCCAAGCCTAAGGCTCAGGGTCATATGTTACAAAATTAAGCCTTGGGATAAACCGAAACCTTCTTGCGGTCTCTACCGAGTCTTTCAAATCTTACAACACCGTCGCTTGTTGCGAACAGAGTATCGTCAGAACCCTTCTTAACGTTCTCGCCTGGGTGAATGTGAGTGCCTCTCTGACGAACGAGGATGTTACCAGCCAGTACGAACTGACCGTCAGCTCTCTTTACGCCAAGTCTCTTTGACTCAGAATCACGTCCGTTCTTTGTAGAACCCATTCCCTTTTTATGAGCGAAAAACTGCATTGAAATCTTAATCATCTAAATTACACCTCCATAAAATGTAATCCGTCCGATCAGTTATCTCTGACCGTGACTTTGATCCTGCCTGAAAATTCCTCAGCTAGGAAATATAAATGAGTGAGAAGCCCTAAAAGTAGCTTGTCCCCCTCCTCTGAGCTGTCATTTTCAAGCCTTAATATTATTTCGTTTTCTTCCACTGCGACATCGGCCTTTATCTTAAAAGCCTCAGTGACAGTGTTAGCCGTCAACATTACAGCAGACGATACGCTTGCACAGCATACGTCCTCGCCATAATCTGCGTAACCTGCGTGACCCGTTATACGAAATCTCACAAGTCTGTCATGCTCATTTCTGAAAAAATCAGCACAGATCATTATGCGTTGATAGCTTCGATCATAACCTTAGTGTAAGGCTGTCTGTGACCGATCTTGGTCTTTTCGCCCTTCTTTGGCTTGTAAGTGAATACAGTCACCTTCTTGGACTTGCCGTTCTTGATGACCTTAGCTGTTACGGAAGCGCCGTCAACATATGGAGCGCCAACCTTGATACCGTCGTCAGCGCCAACTACCATTACCTTATCGAAAGTAACAGCGTCCTCAGCGTTTACGTCCAGCTTTTCTACGAAAACCTCATCACCAGGCTTAACCTGATACTGCTTTCCGCCTGTTTCAATTACTGCGTACATTACGAATGCACCTACCTTTAAATAAACTCGCTATGCACGGTGGTCTGCAAATACAAACACTTATGACCGTGAATATGCGGCTTTAATATCATAACATATCCGCCCTAAAAAGTCAAGCACAGCTCTGTTTCTACTTAAAAATTTACAGAAATTTAACTTTTAAAAGCTTCTTCCCTATCCAATGCCGTCCCGCTGTAAACATTTCTCCTTAAACCTATTGTAAACCCGCAAAAAATATGCTATAATAAGTGTGTATACATTATATAATATTACGAAAGAGGTCGAAGAACAATGACAAATTCTTATGAAAGCCCGTTTTGTACCAGATATGCAAGTAAGGAAATGCAGTTTATTTTCTCTGCTGACAAGAAGTTTACTACTTGGAGAAAGCTGTGGGTAGCCCTTGCCCGTGCTGAAATGAAGCTCGGTCTTAATGTTACTCAGGAGCAGGTAGACGAGCTTGAAGCTAACATTGATAATATAGATTATGCCGCTGCCGCTGAGCGTGAAAAGCTTGTTCGTCATGACGTTATGTCACACGTTTATGCTTATGGCCTTGTTTGTCCAAAGGCAGCAGGTATCATTCACCTTGGCGCAACTTCATGCTATGTAGGCGATAACACAGACGTTATCATCATGAGAGATGCACTTAAGGTCGTAAAGAGAAAGCTTGTCAAGGTTATCGACCAGCTTGCAAAGTTTGCCGATAAGTATAAGGCTATGCCTTGCCTTGCTTATACTCACCTCCAGCCTGCACAGCTCACAACAGTGGGCAAAAGAGCTACTCTTTGGTGCAACGAGCTTCTTATGGATCTTGAAGATCTGGATTTCAGACTTGCTAACCTCAAGCTCCTCGGCTCAAAGGGAACTACAGGCACTCAGGCTTCATTTATGGAGCTTTTCCACGGTGATACTGATAAGGTAAAAGAGCTTGAAAAAATGATAGCCGAGGAAATGGGCTTTGACGCTGTCGTTCCGGTTTCAGGTCAGACCTATTCAAGAAAAATGGACTATCAGGTATGCTCAGTTCTTGCCGGTATCGCTCAGTCTGCTATGAAGTTCTCAAATGACATAAGAATTTTGCAGTCATTCAAGGAGATCGAAGAGCCGTTCGAGAAAAATCAGATAGGCTCTTCCGCTATGGCATATAAGAGAAATCCAATGAGAGATGAGAGAATAACATCACTTGCAAGATACGTTATCTGCGACGTTCTCAACCCTGCATTCACAGCAGGTACACAGTGGTTTGAGAGAACTCTCGACGACTCTGCAAACAAGAGAATTTCCGTTGCCGAAGCTTTCCTGGGTGTTGACGCTATACTTAATATCATGCTCAATGTTACAGATCCTGACAACGGCTTGGTAGTATATGACAAGATCATCAGAAGAAGAGTTATGGCAGAGCTTCCTTTCATGGCTACAGAGAACATTATGATGGACGCTGTAGAAAAGGGCGGAAACAGACAGGAACTTCACGAAAGAATAAGAGAATATTCAATGGTAGCAGGCGCAAGAGTTAAGAAAGAGGGACTTGACAATAACCTTTGCGAGCTTATCCTCAACGACCCTATGTTCATGATAACAAAGGAAGAAATGGATAAGATAATGAAGCCTGAAAACTTTATCGGCAGATGCCCACAGCAGGTGGACGAGTTTATCGAAAATTGCGTAAAGCCTGTTGTCGAAGCAAACGGTGTGTCTGACGATGTTGCAGAAATAAACGTATAATATCAAAGGATAAAAATTTTCAGCGGGCTGATAGGTCTTTTCAGATCGTCAAGCCCCTGAATTTTATCTGATAAACACCACACAAAAGAAAGGCGGAAAACACCATGGCAGATTTTTGTACAGGCAAACGCTGTCCAAAATGTGGCGGCAGGAACTGTCAGCTTATAAGCGAAACAGACTACAGAAGCGGCAAATACGGCTTTGGAAAAGGCTGCTGCGGCTATATACTGTTCGGACTGCCAGGGCTTATCTGCGGACTTTGCGGCATGGAAAGCAAGTCAAAAACACGCTCCTATTGGGTCTGTCCTGATTGCGATTATAAGTTCAGAGCATAGCATGAGAATGAGAAAAGACCCATATGCACTGTGGCTTTATCTTATGAAGCTTGGTGCGTCGGCAGGCTGTCACCAACGCCCCGACAGAAGCTTCTTTTTTCACGGCTGGCAGTTTCCGGTGTGCGCAAGATGTACAGGCGTGCTTGCAGGACAGCTTGTAGGCTTTCCGATAGCCATAAAGAAAAACATATCCACCCTCACAGCCGTACTCTGCTGTGAAACTACCATGCTGGATTGGTCATTGCAGTATTCAGGGGTGAAAAAGTCCACCAATAAACGTCGGCTGGTAACAGGTCTGCTTGGTGGCTTTGGGCTTGCGGTGATTTATGTTAATATCATCAGATTTGTGATAAAAAAAGATAAAAAGGGGAGAAAACGTGAGAAACGGTGATAAAAATGGAACTTGAACAATATAAAAGCAGTGCCTTTGAAATATTCGACAGACTTCTCAGAGCCATGAGAAGCCCCGAGGGCTATGTCCACCCGCAATCCCTTTTGTGCTGTATAGGCTCTCTTGCAGGCTATTCCTGTCAGCAGGACGTGAGAAAGCTTTTCATGACAGATGGTGTTAAAGAAGAGGACGTTTTCACGGTGTTCACTGATAAGTCAGGCAGAAAGTATTTCTACGGCGATATCATTGACGAAAAGCTTGTGGGCAATAACTACTCAGTGTGGTCTTTTACCGCAGGAGTGCTTAAAAAATATAACGAGCCTTTTACGGACGTTGGGGAAATGCTCCGCTACACTGCGGCAAATGCAGGGGGCGCAAGCTTTGGCAAAATAAGAAATTGCACCACAGGTGAAACTGTCCAAAGCTATATAAAGCTTCTTTGGCAACCGCTTCTGCCTATAGCGCAGAAGTCAGCAGGCAGGGGAGAGCTTCACATAGTTTTCGGACTTTGCATACAAAAAGCCATGATGACCTGCAAAAGCGCAGTTTCGCTTTCAGAATGTGCAAGGATAGTAATGGAGAGTGCTCTTACGGGGGCAAGGGTGGACTTCAAGGACTTGTAAGGTAAACAAAATAAAAAAATAGGGAGAAACTTAATATGAAAAATAGCAGAAAAACAGCCGTATTGCTGGCGGCATTGCTGTCAGTGTCACTTTGCGCCTGCGGACCTGTTGAGGAAGCCGCAGACAGCGTTTCAGAAACGAAAGATACTACTACTGCGGAAGCGGTGTCAGATACGCCCGACAGTGTGGAGGAAAGTTCGCAGACGGATGACAGTTCGCAGGTGGAAATAATTCGTGACCCTGAGCTTGTTTGTGACCTTAGCAAAATACCATATACAGCCAAATGCACCGTGGAGGGCAATTTTGGTGCAGGAGCAAAGCTTTCTGATTATTATGGTATAAACGCAATGATAAATTCTGACGAGCCGCTCCTTAGTATACCTGTCAAGTATACTGACGCTGATTTCGGGGGTGGGGTCATTCGTTTTGAGTTTAGCGACAAAATAAGCGACGAGCAGAAAGCCAGTGCAGTTATAATGCAGTTTGACGAGGATAGCACGTTCACGAAACTTGAAAGTTTCGTTGACGAAAATGGCATTTCTGCGAATATCACCACGGGTGGCGTTTACATGGTCATAGACAGCTATGTTTATGATATGTTTAACGGAGGGTCGGTGGATACAGACCGTTATGATATTGAAAACGGTTTGACCATAGAACTTTCGGATTTTTCTGCCGCTTTAGAGTTGCCTGAGATAGGTGGATTTTCTGCCGCAAAGTTGGAAAAGCATGAGCTAACTACAGATGATTTTGACGGCACGAGAGATGTGAAGATTGTCTATGCAAATCTTATTGACGGCAAAGTGGACGAAAAATATGACGGGTTAAATCTGTCATTGTCTTATTATCAGCGGCTTGACAAGACCACGGTCGATGATATGCTTGATATGTATGCAAAGTCGGCTGATATCAGATCTGATGATAATGTTTGGCTTGATTATCGGGGACTTGACCTTGGCAATGGCAAGCGTGGCTGTGTTATTGCGGCTCTGGGTGAGGATCAAAGTGTGAGCGTTCAGGGTATATACGAGTTTTCTGACAGCGAATATATACAATATAATGTGGTGATACCACTAAAGTATGTTTCAATGGGAGAAGATATTTTCGATTCAGCTATGAGTTTTCGCTATGCAGAATAAACGCATTTATAATGTTTGGGCGGTCTGAGGGGACTGCTGTTTTAAACGCTTTTTGAAAAGCTTTTTATATTGGTAAAAATTTAGCGGTATCACCGCATTGAAAGGATTTGATTTGATTGAAGATCGAAACACAATGTTTACACGAGGGTTATACGCCTAAAAACGGAGAGCCGAGAGTAGTGCCTATCGTACAAAGCACAACTTATGTCTATGACTCCTCAAGAGAGATAGCCGAGGTCTTTGACGACCCTACCAAGAGCCTTATCTACTCACGCTTTGAAAACCCTACCACAGACGCAGTTGAGAAGAAGATAGCCGCTCTCGAGGGCGGTGCAGCCGCAATGTGTACATCAAGCGGACAGGCTGCCACACTTTGCTCTATCCTGAACATCTGTCAGGCAGGAGACAGCTTTATAGCTTCCACTTCTATCTATGGCGGCACCATAAACCTTTTCAGCATAACAATGAAAAGACTTGGCATAGAGTGTATCTATGTTGACCCAGACGCTACAGATGATGAGATACAGGCGGCATTCAAGGATAATACAAAGCTTGTTTTCGGTGAAACTATCGCAAACCCTGCGCTGACAGTTTTCGATATCGAGCGTTTTGCAAATATCGCCCATAAGAATGGCGTTCCTCTTATCGTTGATAATACTTTCGCTACTCCATACCTTTGCAGACCTATCGAGTGGGGCGCAGATATCGTTATCCATTCTACATCAAAGTATATGGACGGTCACGCTGTTCAGGTCGGCGGCGTTATCGTTGACAGCGGCAAGTTCGATTGGACGGGCGGAAAGTTCCCTTGCATGACCGAGCCTGACGAAAGCTATCACGGCACTATCTACACTGAAAAATATTCGTTCGCACCTTATATCGTAAAAGCAAGAATGCAGCTCATGAGAGATTTCGGCTGCTATCCTGCTGCAAATTCCTCGTTCCTGCTCAATCTGGGACTTGAAACTCTCCCTGTAAGAATGAAGCAGTATTGCGAGAATGCGCTCACAGTGGCAAAATTCCTCGAAAGCAATGACAAGGTAGAGTCCGTTGCATATCCTGGACTTGAAAGCGATAAGTACCATAAGCTTGCCGAAAAGTATCTCCCTCTTGGCACAGCAGGCGTTATCTCGTTCGTTATCAAGGGCGGAAGAGATACAGCGGCAAAGTTCATGGACAGCCTTAAGCTTGCTTCCAACGAAGTTCACGTTGCCGATATCCGTACTTGTATCCTCCACCCGGCATCCGCAACACACAGACAGCTTTCAGACGAACAGCTCGTTGCCGCAGGCATAAACGGCGGAATGATAAGACTTTCCGTAGGTCTTGAAAATGTGGAGGATATCATAGACGATCTGAAGCAGGGCTTTGCAGCTATCTAAAATCCACCGAAAGGAGAACAGCTTATGGCTTTGGAAAACAAACTTGGTATAACCGACTCTGCGACCCTTGCCAGAACAGAAGAAAAGCTAAGCAAGGAAAAGGCTGTTAAGCTGTTTGAACATGGCATTTTGGATAAGCAGAAAGCAGGCAGTTTTCAGGCTCTCGCAGAGATACACAAATATCTTTTTGAGGATATCTATGATTTTGCAGGGAAAATAAGAACTGTGAATATTGCCAAAGGCGGGTTTCGATTTGCCCCTGTTATGTATCTTGAAAGCTCCCTTGAAAATATCGAAAAAATGCCACAAAGCGACTTTGACGCTATAGTTGAAAAGTATGTTGAAATGAATATCGCCCACCCGTTCAGAGAGGGCAATGGCAGGTCAATGCGCATATGGTTGGATATGATGTTCAGAAAAGAGCTTTCTATGGCGGTAGATTGGAGCAGGATAGACAAGGAGGATTATCTCCTTGCCATGGAACGAAGCCCCATTCGTGATATCGAAATAAAGCACCTGCTTAAAAACTCCCTCACAGCGGATATAAATGACCGAGAGCTGTTTATGAAGGGCATAGACCAAAGCTATTATTACGAGGGCTATAACAGCTACAGCATTGATGACCTGAGATAAAAAATCAAGGACGGATATTTCCTGCGAAATACCCGCCCTTTTTATATGCCTATCCATTCTCAGGGAGCGTAACAATAAAATTTGTACCCTTTCCGTATTGTGATTCTACACGGATATTGCCGTTGCACAGCTCCACGATACGCTTAACAAGGGGCAAACCAAGTCCGTTTCCCTCTGAAGCGTGCGCCCTGTCCCCTTGATAAAAACGCTCGAAAATGTGTGATATGGTCTGCTGATCCATTCCGATGCCACGGTCAGTTATCTCAGCCGTTATCACATCACCCTCTTTAAAAAGCTTTATTCTGATAGAGCTTCCCTCTGGGGAGAATTTTATGGCGTTGCCTATTATGTTCACCCACACCTGCGAGAGCATTTCCGCATTGGTGGTGTATTGTATCTCCTGCATATCAATGTCAAAGCTTATGTCCTTAGCCGTCCATTGCTTTTCCAGAAGAAGTATGCAGTTTCTTATCTGCTCGTCAAGGGAAAAGCTTGTCTTGTCAGTGATGATCTGCTGATTTTCAAGCTTTGAAAGCATAAGAATGTTCGATGAAAGATTGGTCAAACGCTTTGATTCGCTGATGATAATGTCAATGTATTCCTGCTTTTTCTCTTCTGACAGATTTTCTTTTTTTAGCTGTTTCGCAAAGCCCTGGATAGAAACGATAGGCGTTTTGAACTCGTGGGAGAAGCTGTTGATAAAATTCTCCCTGAACATCTCGATGCCCCCAAGCTCCTGCGCCATTTTGTTGTAGCTTTCTATAAGCTCGTCTATCTCGCCGTTAAAGCCTGTTACCTCTAACCTTTGAGAGAAATCTCCCTTTTCTACCCTGTGCATTGCCTTTTTTACCTCACGCACAGGCCCTACTATCTTGCTTGCTACAGCGGCAGAAATGCAAGTGCCGATTATTACAGATACCACAAGTCCCACGATCAGAAAAACAAAAGGCATTTGTAAAGGGGATAGAAAATGCAGGCATCTTTTTATGCCTATCATTATAAATCCTGTAAGAAGCCCTGCCCATATCATTATCATAAATACCGCCGAAACTATGCTGGCATTCATGGTGTAATTTCGCCTGCGCTCTGAGCGAAGAGCAGAGATAAGATGTTTTTTCATGAGCCTATCCTTTCAGCTTGACCGCCTTGTAGCCAAGCCCTCTCACTGTCATTATCTCAAAATCGTGGTTATTCTTCAAATGCTCTCTTATGCGGTTTATGTGTACGTCCACAGTGCGCTCGTCAGTGTCTGAGGTCATATCCCAAAGCTCGTCCATAAGCTGACGGCGGGTGAATATCTTGTCGGGATAGGAAAGAAGCTTGTAAAGAAGCATAAACTCTTTCGGTGGAAGCTCTCTTATGCCCTCAGGGGTCTTGATAGTCAGTGCATCATAGTCGAGAGTGGTGTCGCCCACGGTTATCTTGTGGTCGCTCACTATCTGTGAACGTCGCAAAAGTGCCTGAATACGCAGAAGCATTTCCTCCTCGTCCACAGGCTTCACCATGTAATCGTCCGTACCTTTTATAAAGCCCTGCTTTTTGTCAAAAGCCGTTTCCTTAGCCGTCACCATTAATATAGGCGTCTGAAACCCAGCCTTGCGGATAGTTTCGCAAAGCTCCAAGCCGTCCATACGAGGCATCATAACGTCCATTATAATAAGGTCAACGTGTTTTTCGTCCATTATTTCGAGAGCCTCTATACCGTCACGAGCCTCGATAGGTGTGTAGCCGTTGTCGCTAAGCACATCACAGGTCAGTTTGCGAGTGTTAGTATCGTCCTCCACCACAAGTATGTGAAACATTTTTTACCCCTCCGTTCACTTTGCTTTTTTTATTATATCACTGTTTTATTAACGTGATATTAACGATGTCAAGACACATTTAGTTCAAAATTCCATGTTGATCCTGCACAATTTCAGGGGTATTGCCTTGTGCAAACAAATGATTTATATTTTAATTTGGCAACATTTCTGCAATTGTTGCATTTTTTATGCAACAAAAGGGGTGCTTTTCGGGATAAGTATAGGGGTATTATCCCAAATTGAATATCCTGCAAGGTAGCAGTGTATGAGGAAACATTTTGTCAACGTGAGTTAGGTGAACACGATGAGAGGTTCTGATCGCACAGAAAAGCACTTCCTGCACCTTGTTTGAAGCTTGAAAACTGAATAAAAATCGTACAAAACCACAAATTTACGGCAACAAATCTGTAGGGGCGAACAGCGTTCGCCCGTCGAAGAAACAAGTCCACGATTACAACCATTGTAGGACAGAACAAAAAACTATCCTATCACGCTTGTAGGGGACGGCGCCCTCGACGTCCCGCCCCCTCGACAGCCTTTGTCCCCCTGCATGGCTTGTGAAAAAAATTCAAACCTCGCTCCTTCGAGCGGGCTGTCGCATTTCTGTGAGCTTGCGAACAGAAATTTCGCCAAGCCCCTACAATTCTGAAATTATAACAAATTCTGAACACGGGTGACAAAAGGTCGCCTCTACAGTTATTTGGGATAGTTTATTCCTCCGCAAAATCGCTCCGCTCTTTGCGTATTTACATTGCGCTTAGGGCTAGAAAGGCGGTGCAGATTTAATTCTCCGATATCACTTTCATCTAATATCTGACTTCTATATGCTATTTTTCATTAAATCTGCACCTTGTCGGCTTGCGCCGAATGAGGCTCTGCCTCAAACTCCGCTAGGGGCTTTGCCCCTAGACCCCACAAGCCCTCTAGCGCCGGGCTTGAGCGTGCGCTTTATCTCTCGCTTCGCTCGGTGCTTAATTTTTACTTTATGCTTGTAATTAACTTTGGTCTGCTATGCTCATTCCTCACTCCTCACTCCTCACTTAACCCCCCTCCGACAATTTTTACACCCAAAACTGTGTTATGTTTAAACTGAGTTTATAAAACCCTATTATAATATCTTTACAATAACAAAAATAGGAGAAAATATATGCTTAGTTTAAAGGACATAAAAAAAGATTATGTCGTTGGTGATTCCACCGTCTCTGCCCTTAAAGGCGTCAGCATTGATTTTCGTGAGAATGAGTTCGTTTCTATCCTCGGCCCGTCAGGCTGCGGTAAAACCACTCTTTTGAACATTATCGGCGGCCTTGACAGATATACCAGCGGTGACCTTAACATTAACGGCAAATCTACCAAAGATTTTAAGGATCGCGACTGGGATTCCTACAGAAACCATTCCATAGGCTTCGTGTTCCAGAGCTATAACCTTATACCGCACCAGACAGTGCTTTCAAACGTTGAGCTTGCTTTGACCCTCTCAGGTGTTTCAAAGTCAGAAAGACGTGAAAGAGCCGTCAAGGCTCTCGAGCAGGTGGGTCTTGGCGACCAGCTCCACAAAAAGCCTAATCAGATGTCAGGCGGTCAGATGCAGAGAGTTGCCATTGCAAGAGCACTTGTGAATGAGCCTGACATTCTGCTTGCAGACGAGCCTACAGGTGCGCTTGATACTGAAACAAGCGTGCAGATAATGGAGCTTTTGAAGAGCATTTCCAAGGACAAGCTTATTATAATGGTAACTCACAATCCTGAGCTTGCAATGAAATATTCTTCAAGAATAATCAAACTTCTTGACGGAAAGGTCATAGACGATTCCGACCCTCTTGACAAGAATGTTGTTGAGCCTATCAAAAAGCCTGAAAAAGAGCCTACAAAGGCTGACAAAAAGGCGGCGAAGAAAGAGCGCAAAAAGCTTAAAACTTCCATGAGCTTCCTCACTGCGCTGTCTTTGAGCCGAAACAATCTTATGACAAAAAAGGCAAGAACGCTTCTTACCTCTTTTGCAGGCTCTATTGGTATAATCGGTATCGCACTTATTCTTTCTATCTCAAACGGTGTTCAGCTTTATATAGATCAGGTGCAGTCTGATACACTTTCAAGCTATCCGCTTCAGATAACAAAGACCACCGCAAGTATAGGCGAGATAATGAACACCATGGCGAAAAACCATGAGGATTCAGCAAACCACGATAAAGATAAGGTCTATTCTCAGAATGCCATGGGCGAGATGATAAACACTCTTATGGAAGAAACAAAGGTCAACAATCTGGAGAAGTTCAAGAAATATCTTGACGATAACAGCGACCTGAAAGACCTTACAAGCGACGTTCAGTACACATACGCCACTACACTTAACGTTTTTACGGAGAGTGACAGCGGTGTAATGCAGGTCAATCCGTCAACGCTTCTTGAAGATATGGGATATATGTCCTCAACTCAGATGGAAGCAATGTCCATGAGTGGCTCAATGGGTGGCATGATGGGCATGGGTACTGACGTATGGAGCGAAATGATAGATAATGAGGAGCTTATCGACAAGCAGTATGACGTTATCGCAGGACGTTTGCCTGAAAAGTATAACGAAGTTGTGCTTGTAGTTGATAAGAACAACGAGATAAACGACTATGTGCTTTATTCTCTCGGACTTCTCGACCCTAGCTCACTTAACGGCATAGTAAGACGTGCCATGGCAGGAGAGGATATATCCGTTGACAGCGAACAGCACGTTTACACCTACGATGAGCTTCTTGACCTGAAATTCAAGGTCGTTCCTACACCTGATTTCTATAAGAAAAAAGACGGTGTGTGGGAAGATATGACAGGCGATGAGAGCTACATGAAAAAGGCTGTTGCAAACGGCACAGAAATAAGTGTAGTCGGTATCCTGCGACCTGACGAGGACGCTTCCTCTGCTTCCATAAGCGGTGCCATAGGCTATCGTCATGACCTTATGACATATCTTATCGACGAAGTAGATAACAGCGAGATAGTAAAAGAGCAGAAAGCAAACCCTGACATAGATGTTTTCACAGGACTTAAGTTCAAAACGGACGAGAATGCGGCAGATACAGACAGCAGTTCAGAAACCGTTTCCGACAGCACAGTCGATACAGAAAGCAAGGCTGACAAAACAGCAGACAGCTCCGACGCAGATAAGAAGGCTGGTTTGGTGGCAGGCGACAGCTCTATGGAAATTCCTGAGGGAATGACCGAGGAGCAGTATAAGGCTCTTATGGAGCAGAGCGGTGCTTCCGATACAGGCGAGCTTGCAGATATGGGCATGAATGCCATGGGTTCAATGGATATGTCAGCAATTCAGGGCGGTGATATGTCATCGCTTACTGAAACTCAGAAGAAGTATATAGCTTCACTTTCTGACGAGCAAATGGAGCTTATGAAGCAAATGCTCAAAGAACAGTCCGACACAAATGCGGATCAGCTTGCAAACAGCGGAAAATATTCCACTTCAAACTATGACAACAACATGAAAACTCTTGGCTATTCAGTTGTTGAAGACCCTGACAGCATAAATATCTATCCTGTGGACTTTGCTTCAAAGGAAAAGATAATAGATATTATCGACGATTACAACGACAGTGTCGGCGAAGAGGACAAGATAGAATACACTGACTATGTGGGTCTTATGATGAGTTCTATCACCTCTATCATAAACGCTATCAGCTACGTTCTTATCGCATTTGTTGCAATTTCACTTGTGGTATCATCTATCATGATAGGCATTATAACCTACATCTCAGTTTTGGAAAGAACAAAGGAGATAGGTATTCTGAGAAGTATAGGTGCTTCAAAGAGGGATATATCAAGAGTGTTCAATGCCGAAACAGTTATCGTGGGATTTGTAGCAGGTGCATTGGGAATAATTATCTCCTATCTGCTCACAATACCGATAAACATGATAATCGCACATCTTACAGACGTGCCGATAAGAGCTTCAATACCTGTCAGTGCGGCAGTTATACTCATTGCAATAAGCGTTTGCCTGACGCTTATCGCAGGTCTGTTCCCGTCAAGAGTTGCGGCAAAGAAAGACCCTGTTATCGCACTGAGAACAGAATAGTTTATTTTATACCCCAAGGAGGTAATCACTATGAAAAAGCTTACAGCAGAAAAAATTGACAACATCATGGGCGCAATGAGTTGTATCGTAACAGGTTTTTGTCTTATGGCTCTCATTATGATGGGACATTGCTGATTTTCTGACATTTCCATAACAAATTCCTATATAAGCTGCTGCCCGTCATACCATTTTGGTTGGCGGGCAGCAGTTTTCTTGTGAATTGGTGCGGTATGGCTTAGAATATTCTATAAACCGTCACAAATTTTACACAATAATAGGTTATTATATAAGCAAAGAATATGAATTAAGGTAGCAACACACAAGATTTGTATGCAAGCAGATTGCGTGCAAAGCCGACAGGCGTTCCTTGTGCGGTGCTGCCTGAATATGGAGGAATACTTATGGCAAAGATACTTGTTGTTGATGATGAGATAAAGATAAGAGAGATAATAAAGGAGTATGCCGAGTTTGAGGGCTATGAGGTGGCTCAGGCTGAGGACGGTATGCAGGCTGTGGAAATGGTGAAAAATCAGGATTTCGATATTATCATAATGGACGTTATGATGCCGAAGCTTGACGGCTATTCAGCTTGCAAGGAGATAAGAAAAATAAAGCAGATACCTGTTATAATGCTTTCCGCAAGGGGCGAGGAGTATGACAAGCTTTTCGGCTTTGAGATAGGCGTTGACGATTATGTAGTAAAACCGTTCTCGCCAAAGGAGCTTATGGCGAGGATAAGGGCGGTGCTTAACCGTGCGTCAGCTTCTCAGCGCACTGAGGACGTTATAAGATACGAGGGATTAGAGATAAACTTTACAGCCCGTGAGGTAAAGATAGACGGGAAGAAGGTTTCCATGACTCCGAAAGAGTATGACCTGCTTTTCTATCTGGTGAAGAACATGAACATTGCGCTTTCAAGAGAGAAGCTTCTTGAAGAGGTATGGGGCTTTGATTTTTATGGTGACGACAGAACTGTGGACACTCACATAAAAATGCTGAGAAACAGCCTTGGAAAATACCGCAATCTTATTGTTACTCTGAGAGGAATGGGATATAAGTTTGAAAAGATCCAGTAAGCTTGCAGAAGTCAAGGAAAAAGTCAGCAATAAGACAGCGGAGATAAAGGCGAAAAGAAGTCTGCGGTCATATGTGTGGATGTATTTTATCTTCTTCACGGCTTTTATTCTTATTCTTATTTGGCTTTTTCAGTATTTTTTCTTGGAAAGATATTATCAGTCGGCGAAGATAAGAGATATTACAGACGCTGCAAATCAGATAATCCAAGCATATGGCACTGACCAGCAGGAGGTAACGAACCGCTCGCTGGCTTTTGACAACAGCCTTTGCATCGTTATAACGGACGAAATGGGCAATCCTCTTGTGATGGAAAACAACATGGGAGCATATTCTCATCTTAACAAAGTCATAAACAAGGGCTATGGCATCGGACTTTTCAAGATGATATCTAAGCTAAAGCAGTCGGACGATAACTACATCACGAAAATTGCTCAGAACGAGAATTTCAAGAGCAAGGAGATATTTTACTGCACGTCTATCTACACTGATGATTCGGATAAGCAGGCGTATCTTTTCATTGAAAGCTCAATAGAGCCGATAGATTCCACTGTAAGCATTATAAGAGAACAGCTCATTTATATCACTATCATACTTTTTGAGCTTGCTTTTATTGTAACTATGTATATCTCAAAGCGACTTTCAAAGCCAATCGTTGACATTACGAACACGGCGAAGAAATTCGGTGAAGGGGATTATACGGTGGAGTTCAATGGTCATGGCTATTGTGAGATAGAGGAGCTTTCCACGGTGCTTAACAGTGCCAAGGACGAGATACAAAAGGTATCGGAGCTTAGGAAAGACCTTATTGCGAACATATCTCACGACCTGAGAACACCGCTCACTATGGTAAAGGCTTATGCGGAAATGATAAGGGACTTGTCGGGGGATAATCCTGTGAAGAGGCAGGAGCATATCCAAGTCATTATCGACGAGGCTGACAGGCTTTCAAGTCTGGTAAATAATCTGCTGGAGCTTTCAAAGCTGGAGTCGGGCAATGCGGAGCTGAAACTCACGGACTTCTCTATAGTTGACAAGCTCAATGACTGCATGACTCGATATCAGATACTCATAGAGCAAAATGGTTATGATATCAAGTATATCCCAGACGAGGACAGAGTGATAACGGCGGATATTGCAAAGCTGGATCAGGTCATTTACAACTTTATAAACAACGCTATAAACTACACAGGTGACAACAAGGTCATTCGTATCAAGCAGATAAACAAGGCTGATGTGGTTCGTATTGAAGTAACAGACAACGGAAAGGGCATTTCTAAGGAACTTCTGCCGAAGATATTTGACAGATACTACCGTGACGCAAAGGTAAAGCGTGACGTGGTAGGCACAGGACTTGGACTTTCCATTTGTCAGGAGATACTCAAAGCCCACGGCTTTGCATACGGCGTTCAATCAGAGGAGGGCAAAGGCTCGACCTTCTGGTTTGAAGCGAAGATCGCAAAGCAGGAGAGCAAGACTGTTCAGAAAATGGAGAGCAGGCTTTCGCTCAGCGGGCTGGAGGAGAAATAGGGTAAAATTTAAGAGTGCATTATCTGATGAGGTGGTAATGCACTCTTTTTTATTATATCAGCGTCTGACATGGTGAAATAACAAAGTTAGGTTTATAAATAATGATCCATGAGCGGTAATAAAAAAACCGCCTTACACAAAGTAAAGCGGATCGGGTGCAGGGGCACGCCCCTGAATTTGTAAAAGTGACACACAAATTATCACAGCGGTGACTTTGTGTGTTTACAAAAACCCTTGACGGGAAATGCCCACCACGGCGAATATCGTATCTTTCCCAGCGTATCGTACCCATTGGCGGCGACAAAAAAATCCGCTACCGTAAATGATAGCGGATTTGGGTGCAGGGGCACGCCCCTGCTGGTGGAGGTGAGGAGAATCGAACTCCTGTCCGAAAGCCTATCCCCACGAACTTCTACGAGTGTATTCTGTTATTGCGGAAAACTCCCGTTCCCTTGCACAAAGGCAAACAGACACGCCTGTGTGTTTGGTAGGCTGTGATACATCACAAGGCTACAGCCGTCGCTTTGTAACGTTCACCACTGATCGACGCCTTTACCAAAGCCGTGGTACTCTAAGGCAAGACGAGCGCTGACTTAAGCAGCAGCTAATTCAAAATTATCGTTGTCGTCTAATTTTAAAACGTACGCCGTTTAAAGAGTGTGCGCTCCTCTACTCGCTTATCGTGCTTCAAAACCCCCGTCGAAACCTTTACACCCCCATGTTAGTTTCGCTCTTTCATGGCACGCTCTATGTCACGCTGTGCGGCTTTCTTTGCCATGTCGTCACGCTTGTCATAAAGCTTTTTACCTTTGCAAAGCCCAAGTGCAAGCTTGACTCTGCTGCCTTTGAAATAAAGCGACATCGGGATAAGCGTAAGACCCTCCTGCTGTACCTTTCCGAACAGCCTCAGTATCTCACGTTTGTGGAGCAGCAGCTTTCTCTCTCGGCGTGGATCACGGTTGAAAATATTGCCGTGTTCATAAGGGGATATGTGCATACCCTTGACCCACATCTCTCCGTCCTCAATAGAACACCAACTGTCTTTCAGATTGACGCCGCCATTCCTTATAGACTTGACCTCTGTTCCCACAAGCTCGATACCGCACTCTATCTGCTCCAGCACGAAATAATCGTGACGTGCCTTTCGGTTGTCGGCTATCTGCTTTGTGCCTTTTTTGTCTATCGCCATACTGCTCACCTCCCGTGGAATATTATTATAACACCATTTCATGCCTTTGTCAACAGGCAAAGAGTTCAAAAAAATGTACAAATGGTCGTAATGTTTAGATTTTTACACATCTCTGTGTGTGCTTATGTGCAAATTCGAGTATTGAAATAGCTTTGATGGTGTGATATAATATTAGGTGTGAGAAATAGTTAGTTGAAAGATGAGAGAAGATCCGGTATGAAAAATAAGAAAATAGATATGTTAAACGGTCCGCTTGTGGGCAAGATCGTTATTTTTGCACTGCCCCTTGCATTGTCAAGTATTTTGCAGCAGCTTTTTAACTCCGCTGACCTTGCGGTGGTGGGCAGATTTGACAGTGACAAAGCCATGGCGGCGGTTGGAAGCAATTCTTCATTGGTGAACCTTATTGTAAGCCTTTTTCTGGGGCTTTCTGTCGGCGCAAACGTTGTGGTGGCCAGGCTTATAGGTCAGGGGAGAAAAGATAAGGCAAACGAGGCTGTACATACGGTGGTGCTTTTGGCGGTCATAAGCGGATTTATCATACTGGGTGCAGGCGAGATACTTGCGCCGATACTCCTTGGCATGATGAATGTGCCTGACGATGTTTTAAAGCTTGCAACGCTGTATCTCAGGATATTCTTCTTTGCAATGCCTTTTATCGAGATATATGACTTTGGTTCGGCAGTGCTTAGAAGCAAGGGCGACAGCACCAGACCTCTTTACGCTCTTATCACCGCAGGCGTTATAAATGTTATTCTGAACCTTGTGTTCGTGATCGTGTTCAAAATGGGCGTGGCAGGCGTTGCAACGGCAACTGTTATATCAAACTTTTTCAGTGCTTGCATGATACTTTACTTTCTTACTCACGAGGAGGAGATGCTAAGACTTGATGTCAGAAAGCTCAGGATACGCTGGGAATATCTCCTCGGAATCATAAAGATAGGCTTGCCGGCTGGTTTGCAGAGCATGGTTTTCTCGCTGTCAAACGTTGTGATACAGGCGGCGATAAACAGCTTTGGTTCAGACGGTATCGCCGGAAGCACAGCGGAACAGAATTTTGAGTTCATGGCATATTTTGTGATAAACGCTTTCGCTCAGACTGCGACCACATTTACAAGTCAGAATTTTGCGGCTCAGGATAAGGAACGCTGTAAAAAGATATACAGGCTTTGCACCTTTATCGGGCTTGCAAGCTGTCTTGGGCTGAGTATGATATTCCTTATTGGCAGACACCTTTTTATACAGATCTTCTCAACGGACGAGAACGTTATACACTACGCAATGATAAGAATGTGGTCAGTTTGCCTGCTGGAGCTTCTTACGGGCGTTTACGAAATATCGGGCGGCTGTCTTAGGGGAATGGGTCACTCTATGACACCTGCGGTCATAACTGTGCTTGGCACCTGCGTGTTCAGGCTTGTGTGGGTGAACACGATTTATGCGGCTCACAGAAGCTATCTTATGCTTATGATAGTTTACCCTGTTTCCTGGGTGATAACAGGCACTGCGGTAACAGTGGCTTACTTTATCATACGGCGCAAAGAGTTTGCACAGATAGGTAAACGCAGGGCGGATATTATTTGATAGACAGGCGACAATTCAGATAGACGTGGGAAGGGGCAAACGCTGTTCGCCTCTACAGAAAAAGATAAAACTGCACTCTGAAAGCTTTGGGATTTTCGGAGTGCAGATTTTTTTAAAAAAAGTCGCAACTATCCAAAAAAAGTTACCACAAATGGTTTTTAGTGTGATATAATACATACATCAGGAACGAATCAAGGCAATACCGCACAAGGATTGTGCGCAAGATGTGCCGTCAGATTTTTCGTCAGATTGTGCTAAAGCGACGCAGGAATACTAGCGTATTTCAAGGAGCTTTGGTGCGATATGGCGGAAAATCTGCAAGCAGATTGCGTACAAAGCCGACAGGCGTGCCTTGTGCGGTATTGCCTTATGACTTCTGCACACTCCTTCTAAGTTGATTAAATTGTGTTTTATTTGTTATCTTATGTTTACTATTGACTCCTTTGTTTTATTTGTTTTTTCATAATACCCCCTTTACTGTGTTCCTGAGAGCAGAAGTCATTTTTTTACCGCAGTTCTTTTTGAACTGCGGTATCTTTTTTTATATGTTATATAAGCCTATAAAAACAGGCGTCATGCTTTTGATACAAAGCCTTTTCGCAGAAGGGGGATAAGTATTCCGCCAATGGAGTTGCCAAGGGACATTATAATAAGGTAGCCAAAGGCTTTAATGCTCCATAAGTCTGCTATGGTAAAGAAATACATATTAGCGACGCAGTGTTCAAAGCCGCTGAGGATAAAGACCACAACGGGGAGAAATATTGCAAGTATCTGTCCCACAGGGTTTTGGATAGTTTTATAGCCGTCTGCGGCAACGAACATAAGTATTCCGCAGAAAAATGATAGGATAAAAACGCTTGTGATATTATCCCCAAGCTTTATATTGCAAAGCTCTGTGGCTTTGTCGCTTATGGTGGATATGCGTGTTTGGGTAATAAGCAGGGCGGATAGGACGGCTCCTGCAAAATTGCCGAGCCATATCAAACCAAGCTCACCGAGATAAGAGGGTTTGTTTTCAACTGCATATCCGACTTTTCCTGTGAAGAGATTAAAGCCGAAAGACAGTATCACGAAAAGTCCTGTGCCAAAAAGGAATGCTCCCAGATATTTGTTAGGGCAGGACAGATAGACCGTTCCGCCTATGGCTATTGCCACGCCTGTGAGCAAAGAACGCAGAAATATGTCGATAATTTTTTTCATGTAAATTCTCCTATAACTTTTTTGTGACAAAGCACTGTGTTATTATACTATATTATAATGGCTGTTTCAACAAAAAAGTGGCATTGTTTACACTTATTTCGATTTTTGTTTCCAAGTAAGCCATGGGTAACATGAGCTTTGTGACATATTTCTTGTGATATGGGAGATATGTGATGTGAAGAATAGTCATAACAGGTCAAGCATACTGTCGAGATAAATTTGCTCTCTGACCTTTAGCTGATGTTCAGGTCTTGTCATATAGTAGAGCAGAAATTCAAGGATAATGGCACTTCCTAAACTTCTGCCCTCTATTTTGAAGTTTGAAAATCCCATGGGGAGATAGGTGTTTTGGATATTCTCTATGCCGATAAAGGCAGGGCTTTCCATGGCTTTTGAAAAGCGGTAGCCCTCTGCGGCATTTGGTGCTTTGCAAACATGGTCGGGACAGTTTTCGCCAAGATTTTTGCGGCTGACGTTTTCATAGCAGTTTTTTCTGTCTGCACAGCCTATATAACAGCACTCGTTGCAAAGAAACTCCACTTTGTTTTTCTGCTCAGCGGTGAGATCGGAGAGTTTATCCAGGGCTTTGTTTAGGCGAAAGTCTGGGACTACATATGAAAAATCGTCATTATCAAGCTCGTTTACAAGCTGAGAAAACTCGGTGAGGACTTTTGTGGTAGAGGACACAAAATAGAGGTGGGGATAATTCTCTTTCAGATATGAAAGAAGCAGGTCGGAGCATATTATCACGCCGTTTTGTGGAGGCGGGCTTTGGGAAAACAGCCTGCAGAGGTCATTGCATTTTTTGTCTGAAAGGTGTTCTTCTCTTAGCAGGGAATTGCTGAAGGTCAGCCGTGAGGAGATGTTATATTCTTTCATAAGGTCGAGGACTTCTTGTGGAGAATGTTCGCCAAAGCCTGCTCGTCCACCGCCCCATATACAGTCGGCAGGTGCGCCATAGACAGAGCCTATTTCGCACCAGTCATAGAAATAATCTCTATGCTCACGGAATATGGGCAGGAAAGCGGCGTAAAGGTCATAAAACTCGAAAAGCCCCGGCAGGTGGTAGTATGCTTTATTGGTCATGTGGGGTCACCTCTTTTTTTATCATTATAGCATGGCGGGGGTGGGAAGTCAAAGTTATTTTTCCATTACTACTATCTTGTTTGAGATATTGCTCACAGGCTTTATCTTTTTAAGAAGCTTTGGTTTTTCATTCATATCCATTTTTCTTCCTCCTGCGGTGTTATTAAGATAGTTGTGACTAACTTATTCTTTTTTATGATAGCACAGGACGGGGGAAATGTCAATAGAGGTGGGGCGGATAGGGGCGTTGGGGCAGAAAAATACCGATACAGAGGGGCTGTATCGGTGGATATATCTGAAGTTAGTTATTGTTATATCAATAATCTCCCAATATCATTAGAATATCTTTACCGTATTTTAGACATTTGGCATCACCAAAGCCTTTTATTGATTTTAGTTCTTCTAAAGTTTGAGGATTAGTTTTTATTATCTCTTCAAGCTGAGCATTATTAAAAATGAAATATGGCTTGATTTTTTCCTTAACACTTTGTTTGTAGCGATAGTCTTTTAATGCTTTATATACAGGTGAATTTTCAATGCTGTCAAAATATGTGTTTTGAATTGGCTCTTCCTTTACAGTAACTGTTTTTTCCTCATTGACTTCAAACTGATATTTGGCAGTATAGTCAGTAGTATTTGGAATGCTGCTTTGCAGAAAGAAATCAGCCAATTCTTTCATTTGCTTATCTGACATATTTTCGTTTCGGCTTTCGTCATTCAGTCTTTTTATATAGCTGTTAAGTCCGTCAACTTTAACTATCTTGGATTTTATATCCTTAGGTGCATACTTCATGTCAATTATGGTTTTTGGATTAGCTAAAACAACTACTGACTTATATGTATCGTCAAAATAATGTTCAAAAATAGCCTTGGTGAGTAAGCCTTTAGTGTTTCGACGCTTTTCTTTTATCATATCCAAATGACGCTGATTTTGAGTTATAGGGCTATATATACCTTCTTTATGATAGCGTTTTCCAAATTGAATGGTTCTAGTGAAATCTCCCTGATTATTAACAGTAATATTTCCATAGAGGTTTTTGCACTCAATTATCAGTATCACTTTTCGTGTGATTACTATATAGTCTATCTGCGTTGTAAGTCCATTTTCTTCAAAGAAAATATCGTGAAGAATATACATAGGCATATGACTGTTTTTCAGCTCAAACATCAATGCCTCTTCGCCTTTTATGCCATAGTAAACAAGTTTTTTGTCCTGTTCTATTTGTTCCTTGACACTTTCAGGTGCAAGCTTTGAATAAAAGTCCAGCTGCTCAAGTTGTTTTTTCGCACTGCTGTCCTCTTTTAGTACCACAGGTTCACGAAGTTTATCAAATAATCCCATATAATTTTCCTCCGATAGTTTTTTAGATAGTGTTATTATACCATATTCCGTATGTCATTTCAAGTATTTTACTTTGCAATGTGGTACAATTATTGTAGTGCTACACGATTAAAAGGGCTTGATTTTGAGGGCTGTTGAAATATTGCGGATAATGTGATATACTGTAAATAAACGAAATATCGCAGAAACGATAGGACGGACAATGTGCTTGTCAGGTTTTCTTCTTTCGCAAGGCTAAGTGAGGCTTATCCTAATTATTTTGCGGATATAGGGGAATTTGTTGGCGTTGTAAAGGGGTACTTGAAGTGAGATACATTACAGAGGTGACGGCAAAATGACATACCATTATTATGGCGACAAAAATGCTGATATTGTTCTTATCCAGCCTGTGGGCGACCATGATCTGCCTGAGATAGAAAATGAGGTGGCAGAGATAAAAAAGCTCACGAGTGTGGATTTTCAGCTTATTGCGGTGAAGGTCGAGGATTGGAACGATGAGTTATCGCCTTGGAACGCCCCTGCGGTATTTGGCAATGAGGGCTTCGGCAATGGAGCGGAAGACACTCTGGCGGAGATATTAACGCTTTGCTCGGACAAGAGCAAGAATTATTACATTGGCGGATATTCTCTGGCAGGGCTTTTTGCCTTGTGGGCGGCGTTTCAAACGGAGAAATTTTCAGGCGTTGCGGCGGCTTCTCCGTCGGTGTGGTTTCCTGATTTTGTGGGGTATATGAAAGAGAATAAGATAAAATGCGACACTGTTTATCTCAGCCTTGGTGACAAAGAAGAAAGGACGAAAAATGCGGTCATGTCAAAGGTGGGCAACTGTATCCGTGAGAGTTATGATTTGCTGACGGGGCAGGGTATCGAATGCGCCCTTGAATGGAACAAGGGCGGGCATTTTAAAGAGCCTGCTTTGCGGACAGCTAAGGGGTTTGCCTGGGTGATGAACGGAAGATAGGGGAATGGCAATGGATAAGAAAAATTGTAAAACAGGCTTATGGTATTGCCAAACTAAGGGACAAGTCAATCAAGGGAACAAAAGAGACAATATATTTTGACAACGCATCTATTGGCGTACTTCCAGAGATCATTACGGAAAATAATATTGCTGTTGCAAGCTCCAATAATGGTGCAGTGCAGAATATCGTAAATGAGCTTCCACTTACCAAGGAACAAATCGACCAAAAGTTTGTTGAGGAGCTTAAAGGTGCTGCAAGATGGGCTGTGAGTGAACCAAACATGATGAATGTTTCCACCCAATGGCTGATCTCACGTTGTAGCCCAATGCGGCTGTGAAAAATCAGCGGCACAGAGCGCAAAAACATTACGACAAATTTCTAAAGTCAAGAAAAAATATATGCCCGTCAAACAACGCTGATACGCTGTTTGACGGGCTTTTTGCGTGGCGGAACTTCTAAATTGGGGATTATAGCATGGCGGGGGTGGGAAGTCAAAGTTATTTTTCCATTACTACTATCTTGTTTGAGATATTGCTCACAGGCTTTATCTTTTTAAGAAGCTTGAATATTGGGATAAACTCCGCCATGCCCTCGGCGAGGCTGTGTTCTTCTATAAGGCGGAAGTTCGGGAGAAGCTTTGCAAGCTCTTTGCCGTCCTTGACGCCCCATGTGAATTTGGCTTTGCTACCCTCGATCGACTTTTCTTTCATACGCTTTACCATAGTGGGGCTCATCGTCTCGACCAATACTGTGACGTGTTCAAAGCGTTTGTTTATGACATCAAAAATCTCCTTTACGTCCTTTTCGGAGAGGTACATAGTCAGACCCTCGATGATGACGATAGCAGGGGCATCGTGCTCGGTTATTTCTTCGCTCCAATCGTCCATGGCGGACATTGCTATCTGGGATATTTCGCCTGATTCAGGGAGAAGCTTTTCTCTTACGGCGATAGTTTCGGGCAGGTCGAGGTTATACCAATGGGTATAGCCGTTCATTCTGTAACAGCGTGTATCAAGTCCGCAGGCGATATTCACCACCACTGCGCCTTTGTTTTTGGCAAGATACTTGTTCGCAAGCTTATCGAGGACTATTGTCCTTGCCACAACGCCACTGTGCATTGCTGAGTCCTTATCGGCAAGTGAAAAATCATAGTTTATCTTATCTATTATCTCCACTGCCTTTGTATCTTTTATCGCACCCCTTGTTTTTGTTTCCTTTGCACGGGCGTAAACAGTTTGAAGCATAGTTTCAGGAACGCCTGAGAGCTTTGGTTTTTCATTCATATCCATTTTTCTTCCTCCTGTGGTGTTATTGGGATAGTTGCAACTAACTTACTTTTTTATGATAGCACATTGAGGGGGAAATGTCAATAGAAGTGGGGCGGATAGGGGGAGTTGGGGCAGAAAAATACCGATACAGAGGGGCTGTATCGGTGGATAATTATTTAAGAAAAGAATGACTAAATGGAAGTATTCTATATCTTCTTTATTGGATGCCTAATGACAGTTTTCCATTTTTCAGGGACAACTCTCCTTGCATCTGAGAGATAAATTTCATGGTGTAACCTTGTCTTAGTTATGTCATTGACATATCCGTTTTTTTCTATATATTCATCAATTAGAGCAATAGTAGCTGGTTCATCATCAAACGAACCCAAGTGCATTATTTGAACACATAATCCCTCGTCAATTGTCATTAGCTCTGCTGACGAACAATCTAACTTTTTCTTTTTAGTTGCTGTTTCAACTGCCCATTCAAAGTCTTTTTGAGTTATAAATTCAGGTAAACGGATAACAGATATCCAATTGAATGATGCCTTATCAGTATAGTCTATACCGTCTATGCCGTCCTGCCACCAAAAACCCTCAAGTGGTGGAACTACATATTCAAAAAATCCTTCAATTTTATGATCTGTTTTATAACTCATTTTCAGTGTATAAGCAACAGCATATAGCACACTAATTGCTTGTTGATATGCTCCACATACTTCATTTGGGTCGCCTTTTCCTCTGATTGCAATATAATTTGCTTTAGGAACAGTTACAATTTCTGGCTTGTTTTTAGGCATATAAAATTCTTTGTACTCTTTCTTAAAATCAAAAGCCATGATTACCTCCATAAAATATAATCTATAAATACGCTTTAATACGGCATAACCCCCGTTTTGTCCTCGTCGGTTATGTTATTAGGACAAGTATATCACATTTTGAAGTGATTTTCAAGGGACTGGTTTATTTTGTCAACATAAAACTCACTGTCTGTTTCAAAACAGTAGGCGCACAGACGTCCGCCTGAGGCACAGCCACAGTCTATGGCTATGTGTCCGTTGGCTTTGTAGGCTTCGGGTCTGCCGTGGTTTGGGATATTGGCGGTAGGGGTGTGACCTGTCACAAGGAAAGCATTCGGGTCGCTGAAATAGCGTTTTGAATAGTCGGCACGCTCCCAGATAAGCTGGTGGAGGGTATATTCATCAAGGGGCTTATCCTCGCTAAAGCCTCCAAGACCTGCATGGGTGAGGACAAAGCGTTTGCCGTTTATGGTGATATCCTCATACATTGAGAAGCTTTTGAGAAACTCAATAAAGTCCATGCGGTCGGCTTTGGAGAGGGAGATAAATTCGCTGAAAGTGGGTTGTCCTCCGCTGGTGAGCCAATCAATCAGGTCTAGCCGTTCGTCTTTTGTAAGCTTGCTCACGTCATTTTTTATAAGGTGGCGGAGATTGATATAGGCAAGGTGTTCGTGGTTGCCGAACAGCGGGATAACATTATCCCGAGCCATGATATCGTTATAAACCTCCATAGGCTTTTCGCCCCTGTCGCAGATGTCACCTAGGATATAGAGGGTATCATCCTCAGAAAAGTTGATTTTTTCGAGAAGCTTAATATACTCCTCATAACAGCCGTGGATGTCAGATATTGCATATGTCATAAAAGCACCTCGCTGGGTTTTGGGTCGGGTTTCTTGTCTATTCTATTATAGCATACTTAGGGGTAAAATTGTGGAGGTTTGAAAAAATTTTTACCCATTGGCATAGAGTTCGCTTCAAGCTGCATAATGGAGATAAAATTAAAGGAAGTTGAGTAAAAGTAACCGTAAAATATTCCGCACACTACCCGACTTTGCCACTGAAAAAATGATAAAAGGGACGAAATATGCAACTGTCCAAAAATTGTTACCACAAATCTTAAAAAATATGGTATAATATCAGAAATACAGTTTGGAGGTGTGATTATGGGATCCGGAAAAAACAACAGAAACAAGGAAATGCTTGACGATTATATAGGCTACAAGCTGACAACAGAAAACAGCTCTCAGCATAGTTCGTTCAATCTCAAAGGAATCGTTGTCGCCGTGTTGATAATCATAGGGATAGCCATGATCTATGATGCCCTGCGCCCCAAATGCGCACACTCAGGCTGTGACAATACTCCTGAAGAAGGCAGCTGCTGCTGTTTGATACATGACCCTAAGTATTACAATAATAAGAACAGCTATACTCCAGCATTCACAACTGCTACAACAGCACGTCCGAAAACCACTACAGCCATGGTGTTCATGGAACTTCTCACACGCCATGCTCCCGTTCCGCAGGAGAGAAACATCATTCCCACTCTGCCTATAACAGAGGCTTTTTCTTTTAGGCTCGCCTTTGATACCGGCTCGTCCTTTTCGCCTGTTTCTTGTCCGTAATAGACCATTGCAGTTGGGGCAGTATGCTGTATCTTGTGGAAAGTATTCCATATAACATCATAGGTCTGAGCCTCGGAAAGTCCAAGCTTTACAGTGTCAGGCAGGACGTAAAGTATAAGCACGCCACGTCTTTTGTCAACACGCTTTTCCTTAATGTTCATTCCGTCGGTATAGACCCTCATAAGGTCATATTCGTCTGCAAGATAAAGCTTTGAACGTGGTGCACAGCTGTGGTTTTTGTACACATCACGAAATTTCTCGAACTCATGCTTTGTGACAAGCTTTTTCTTTTCTTCAATGACATCGCCTTCAGGGGTCATAAGGAGTTCAGGATTTTTTCCGGCTTTTCCGTGAAAACGCTTTGGTATAAGGTATGCCTCTCTCAGCAGATCGAAAAGACTTCTTCCGCAAAGCTCCAGCAGAAGTGCGCTTATATCACCGTTCGTATATGCGGTCAAAAGCACCTGCGCAAGATGTTTTGGGTCAGGATCGGTCTGCATATCGTCGTCACTAAGGTGATCGTAAAGCACGTTGCTGAGCCTTTCGCAAGCTCCTTCCGATGCCATTATCCTTGAAAAAAACTGTTCGACTTCATTTTCTTTTGGCAAAACTGTAGGCATATTATTATCTCCTTTCATGTATGTCATATCTCAGCATTTGCAAACATATTACACTTTTTCAGTATCATTTTTTGTATCTCTGTAGCGGCGGCATTGATTTTGATATAATGAATAAAATAGTTGCAGACGGGGTAGATAGACACCTTGTAAATGTGGAGGAGCGTAGAATTATGATCGACAAAAAATATTATGAAAAAGCGGCAAGGTACGTTGGGACGAGGCTTTGACAGATGTGATCTTTATTTTTATAGGGATAAATGATTTTGTGAGGAAAATTGAAAAATTTTTTCGCTGCCCCATTGGACAAACCTGATTTTATGTAGTATAATTATATAAAAAACAGGAGGAAAAGCTATGTCAAACTTAACGATCAGATTTTATTCAAATTGCCTGCGGAGGTATACCACGTTTAAAATGTACCTGCCATGTGATATAAGGCAGGACTGGGGGCAGACAGATACGAAATACTCGGAAAACAGCACCAAAACGCTTTTCTTGCTGCACGGTTTTACAGGCGACGCAGAAAACTGGGTGCCTGAATATCTTTCGGACAAGTATAATTTTGCGGTAGTTATCCCCTCGGGCGAAAATTCTTTTTGGCTGGACGGACGCTCGACCGGTCATCAGTTCTGCAAATTCGTCGGCGAGGAGCTTGTGGACTATGTAAGACGAGTTTTCAGACTTGCGAAAGACGGCAGTGAAACATACATTATGGGTCTTTCAATGGGCGGATTTGGTGCGCTTCATACAGCATTTGCATATCCAGAAACCTTTGGCAAGGTTGCTGCATTATCTTCGGCTCTTATCGTACACGAAGTCGCAGGAATGTCAGAGGGGCAAGGCAATGCCACAGCGAATTATGAATATTACAGAGAATGTTTCGGTGAAACGTCTGAGGTGCTGAACAGCAGGAACAATCCCGAATTTCTTATAGACGAACTTCAGCGAGAGGGCAAAAATATCCCAGATATATTTATGTGCTGCGGTACAGAAGATTTCCTGCTTGAAAACAACCGTGATCTTCACAAATTTCTTGAAAGCAGAAACGTTTCTCACGAGTATTTTGAAAGCAAAGGCAACCACGATATGATTTTTTGGAGTGAGTATGCTGAAAAGGCGGTCAAGTGGATGTTTGAGGAGAAGTAAGAGCGGTGATGTCTTTGTGGTTTCTTATGTGATAATATGAAACACAAGAAACCTCATACAAACTGCACAATATAAAAATACCCTTTGAGAAAAGATTTCTCCTCTCTCAAAGGGCTTGGTAAACTGGAATTTGCAATTACTTTGTAAGAACCTTTTTATGATACGATTTGTTTCCGCAGTATGGGCATTTCATCTTTCTTGATGTGCCGCAATGCAGAGCCATAACAACAGCTTTCATTGTCGGTACATATCTTTTTTTGCATACAGGGCATTCGTAGTATCCCGTATCGTGCTCATTTCTTACTCCTATAAAACTAGTGGCGAAAACTACCGCAGCTCCAAATACCAATAAAGCGATTCCGAGAGCAAGATGGTTTTTCGTCAAATAGCATCCGACAAATATCATAGTGAGAGCTACAACAATCGCAATTGTGATAAGAAGCTTCTCCAAATGCAAAATCCGTTTATTTGACGATTCCTCCTGCTTCTTCATCTCCAAAAGCAAAGAATCCGAAATTTCCTTGTAGTTTTCCATTGCGATTCGCTCCCCATTAAAAAGCTCGCTTAGGTTTATTTTTAGCAGTTCACATAGTTCTGGCATGATGGCTGCATCTGGCAGACTCCGCCCAGTTTCCCATTTTGATACGGCACGGTCTGTGATGCCAAGTTTCTCCGCAAGAACAGCTTGTGTGAAACCTTGCTCCTTCCGACAGGACGCTATGAACTTTCCGATTTTCTCCTGTTCCATAAGTAGAACCTCCTTTCTTGCATCCGTTATATCACTGTATTACGACTTTTAACAGGAACCAATGGTTGATATGTTCGAAATCGGCTCTTTGATGGGACTCTACTTTAGGTTGAGTCCTCCTCAAATTCCAGTTTATCTTTTTCTTTCTGAAAATGGGCAATCCCGATTGGAATTGCCCACTCGCTATACTTGCTATCTTAACATAACATTCAGTATCGAACAAGCTTTTGAGAAAAGATTTCTCCTCTCTCAAAGGGCTTGATAAATGGGAATTTTCAAATTAGTCTTTGCAAATAACCTTTGAACCTTCACCATCAATTACAATTCCCTGACGGTTGTTAATCGGGCATAGATTCAAATCCGAAAATTCAGTCATTATTTTCTCGGTAACTTTCTTAAATGGTGCTGTAAGATAATGCGGAAGAACATAGAAATCAATCAAATCAAGCCCTGCATCATCTTCTTGTGAGTAGTCCTCCGGCTTTTCATCCATTTGCTCGATATATTGGATGCTTGGAGCGCATATAATTGCGCCTGCCGACTCGCCGATCATCAATTTTCCATTTGCCAATTCCTTTTTCAGTAGCCCATCAGTTCCCGTTTTACGGAGCTGGTCCATAAGAAAGAAAGAATTTCCGCCGGTAAAATATATCACATCTGCTTCTTCAAAAACAGACTGTATCGTTGAATAAGCCTCCGTTGAAATATCAATTTCAGTTACGATTGCTCCCAACTTTTTGAATAATTTTCGAGCCGAGCCGACATAACCGGTGTAGCCTTCACGCAGTGAAGCTGTTGGAATAAATGCAACTTTCTTATTTTCAATTTCTTCCTTTATCAGACTTCCCACACTTGAAAAGTGCGAACATAAAAATAGTTTCATCAATATTCTCCTTAATAAATTCCGATTTGTATTTCCATTCATTTTAGAAAATGGGCAATCCCGATTGGAATTGCCCATTAATTCTACAAATTATCTTACTATGTTCATTCCAACGTCTTCATTGTAGGGAAATACCCACACCGCCTTTTTATATCTTTTCAAAAGCTCGCAAACCCTTGATTTTACTGGGTTTGCGGCGTTTTTGCTTTTTACGAAAGTTTATATATTCTCACAAAATCTACGCCATTTTGGCGTAAAATTGGCGTAGGTGGATATGGTGGAGTGGTGGGATTCTACTATAAAACAGTTTAGATTTTATTGGGCTGAAAAAATTAAACAGCTTTTTTAGAATCTATCTTTCAACTCATCGTTTAAAAGCTTTTCTTTAATGATAATAGTGTTCTGCCATTGATATTCTCGCTCGACAATTCGTAGATCTCATCTAACTCAAGCATTAAGCCGGTGGGGTTTCGCCCTATTATTACATATTGGTTTTGTGCATCAAAAGCAATATACTGCCTCATTTTATCGTCCAGCAGAATATCTGCATTATCTATCACGAAAAGCTTATCCTTCGAATTTTTGATCGAAGTTTTGTAATTCTTTTTCTGGTCAAGATAATTAAAACACCTTATTCTTTTATCATTTGCAGACAGTTCTTCAATAAATGAATACAGAGCGGATTTGCCAACGCCAGAGTCGCCTGTGATAAAAGTAACGTTGTAATCAAGATGCAGATCAACGACGAAAGAGGTGTGGGTAGTATTGATCTCTTGCATCACGATTTTTATTCATCTTCATATTTACTTCTATACTCTCTAAGCATTTCATTAAGAATAAAGCCCGCATTTAAATCTGCTCTATATACCTCTGTTTTCTTTTTACTTCCCGTTTCTATGTAATTATATCTGTCCGCCTTAGCGAGTCTATCTTTGAATTTTTCATAATTATCTGTAATAAAGTCTTCAAAAGCAAGTCGCTCATTTTCGGAGTCAAATATCAATACCACCTTCATTAAGTTTCTATAAGCATATCGTTCTTCCCCATTTTCAGGATCATACATGAATTTCAAAAGAGTATAGCGTTTTGTACCATTTGAATAGTATTTATAGGAAATTGTATCATATGAATTAAATTCCTGCTTGATATATCCCCATTCAGGTACTGGTATGGTCAACATTCCGCTATCAAGGCAGACAATTTGATATCCTTCTAATACGGTTTGATTTGCCATAATATCAAGCCGCATAAAAACGGTTGATTTGTTTGATTGAGAATACGAATAGAACTCATCTCTTTGTCGATTGCCTAAACATTCATCATCATCCCAATATGTACGAATAACATATTCTGGTTTGTAAATATGATACCAAGATTCTTCATATTCATTCCAGTTTAGTTTGTTGTTCATACTGTCATATATGAATTCAAGCGGAGATTTTGTTAGGCCAAGCCTTTTCTTCCATAGCATTTCTATTTCATGGTATTCCGCATTACCATCATTCGGGGTATTTTTATCGCCAATACGAGTATAGATACATCCTACCTTCATTCTTCCATACGGCTTTTTCAGATAAATCGGCGTAAAATCAGTATTCTTAATAATCAGTACATCTATTTCTTTTCCATCCAGAAATATGGTATGCAATTCAACTTTCGGAACAATATCTCCTGCAAAATGCAGATTATTCAAGGTATCGATTATATCTGCTTGTTTTCTGCGAGGTTTCGTCATGCCTACAATTTTGTAATCATCTGATATTCCAAACACTAAATAACAGTCTTTATCATGTACGGTATTAGCAAAACAAACAATGTCTTTTATAAGATCTTCTGCTTTTTGATGCCATTCTTGCTTGAAATCGCATTGTTCTGTTTCACATCTTTTCATTATAAAAGACTCTATACGCTCTTCTAATTCGTATTCACCATATTCCATGATTGCCTGTTTTCATCTCCTCATTATCAGAAAAATCATTCTCTTCCAGATTTGTCGGCAGAAATGCTAATTATAATTATCTTTCTTGTATGCCTTGTAGTTATCACCGAAACGTTTGACAAGTTTTTTCAGTGCTTCTATTCTATTCATGTTGGTGCCTTTAATATAAGTAAAACTATATAAAATTTACATATCCGCTCATAGTAATTATATCACCAAAACCTTTGTTTTGTCAATTCAGAAATCATAAAAACAAGCCACACCCTGTGCAATCAAATCAACACAGAGTATGGCTTGTCTATTATTATTTTTTCATTGCATTTAAAATAGAATAAATATTTTGTTCGGATAAATATCCGGAAGGGATATGGCTCTTGTTCTCGTGATACTCAAGATTTGCTTTGCCATTAGTTTCTGCCACCAGCAATGCAGTAAAAAAGCGCTCCCAACTGAAATACTTTTCACAATCTATATGTTCTGCCGGGTCAGCCAAAATCTCTTGAACATTATCGTTACGGTCAAAAATCGCCGAGCGAAGAATAAGCCATTCAAAACTCTCCGGCAAAAAAAGATCGATCTTATTATTTGATACAGACCTTAAATACATAAGCTCTTTGATTTCTGAACCAAGTGCCGCAGCGTCGGCTATTACAAGAATACGCTGATCTTTATGCTGTTCCAGTAATTTTACAATTCCGCTCTTTCCGTTAGAGCTGATACATTCGAGATCACGATCTTCAGTTGCTTTCTTAAAAAACTGAAGACCCGACCTGCTGTCTTCAACGATCACAATATCATACGGAAATGCTGATATATCCTTTTTTGAAATGTTCTTATATATCTTCTCGAACTTCGGTTTTGCACCATTTTTATGGATCTTCCTGATAGCATCTATACTGTATGGAATTTGCGCCAACGGCTCTCTTGTTACAAGAACATAATAATTATCAGAACCCTGAATCGCTTTTGCAAACTCATAAGAAGATAGAAATGGTGTACTTTCTTCAACAAAAACAATGCTCTCGTGAGTATTTTCAAGAATGGTTTCCCAATTAGCATTTGACAATACAAGGCAAGGTTTACTGCACTTTAAAATTACACCACTTTGTTCATCAAGTTCGGAATAGTTTCTCACCATATTGATGAGTTTCGTTTTTCCGGTGCCACTGTCCCCTGTCAATATCGTTACATTTCTCTCAAGAGTAAAATTAAACGTTATGTGCCTGTTTTTTATTTGTATTTTTATTTTACCCCTCATTTTCTTCACCCCTCAGATATCTATCTGCAAGCATCAAATATTCAATTGGGTCTGTAATCACTTTTCTTTTTCCTTCATTTATTATTTTCACAGAAAAAGACTTTCCAAAGTCCATCAAATGATGCAATGATACCGTAATATCCTTGCTTTCAGCCATTTCAAGCAGATACTTTGAGCAGTTATCTCCGCAATTTGAAATATTGAAGATCTTTTTAGGCTGATTATATATCAGCAGAAGAGTCTTAACGCCCGCTGACAATTCCGTTGAATTAAATTTGCCAAAAATATCGTTTTCTATAAGATCAGGACCAATTACAGTTGAGTCATCAATATCCTTAATGATCTTTTTTGCAAATGGTTCCATGACCCACATTTTATCATACTGATTTGCATAATAGACCTCAGTATTGTATATTTCTTTAGGGTGTTTTCCAAAAAATATTCTAAGCACAACACCATCTCCTTATAGCTATTATTCACAAGCGAAACGGACGTATACGCCCATACAGTCTGCCTTCTTGAAAAATTTTGTTATTCTCATTATACCATTTTTCTGCGGGGAAAGCAAGCAGGATCGCATAAAAAACAAGCCACACCCCGTGCTGTCAAATCGGCACTAGGTGTAGCTGTTATCTTGATGATAATTTTGTTGTACATCTATAAGTTGGAATTTATCTTTCAGCAGCGATCAGTATAGCTCTGCAAGGCGAACCGTCCGCACCTGATAGATTTAATGGTGCTGCATTTAAGAAATAAACGCCCTCTGAAACTTCTGCTAAACGTATCCCTTCAAGCAATACAGCGCCAGCTCCTAATAGGATAAGGTGTACTTCCATCGGAGCATTTTCAGGACCGACAGTTTGAGATTCATTACCAAGCAGTAAAATGTTTGATTCAGCAAACACTTTAGCTGCTTCCGCAGAGACCTCTGCATCTCCCTTGATAAGAATTCTCTTTGCCGCTTCTGAATTCTGTTTTTTCGCTTTTTCAAGTATTTCCGTGGCATCATCGGCAGAAACGATTCCATTATGTTCTGCAACATAAGCCATTCCTATAAATGTATCTAAACTTACGGAATCTACGGTTTTTCCGTCTTTGATAAAATGAAACGGCGCATCTATATGCGTGCCGTTGTGAGCGCACATACTAAAAGCCGTCAGGTTATACAAATCGCCTTTTTCCATTGAAGAAATCACCCTTTTTTTCGGTGTCGGGTCGCCTGGATATACCTGACAGCCGAAAACCTCTTGAGAAATATCATAGATTTTCATTTCATATTCTCCTCCACAAATTCCGATTTGCATTTCCATTCGTAATTGTCCACTCTACCTTTATCCTCACCTTGCCAAATACTTCTGATACTTACTCTTAGGCTTCTCAGGTATTGTCATAATAAGCCTGCCGCTTGCTATCATTGGCTTGACGTACCTTTCCATAACGTAAGCGATCGTCATTCTGCCATTGAAAAACTCCGCTATCTCATTCCTGCTTCTCGGCGTTTTACAGAATTCAAGTATCTCAGTTTCAATGTCATCTATCGGCACGCTTTCGGCGGCGCTGTTGTACAACGTCACCTTGAATACGCCTCTGTCGCTCTCGAATTTCGGCGCAGGCAGAACACTTTCTTCCATTGCATTTATTATCGTAGGTATGCCGCTGTATCTGTTCTCCGTTTCACCGAGTATCTCCATAGCACCCGCTATCTTAGGGTTTCTTGTGTCGGCAGACACTTTTCCCAATCTGTCAAGGGTCATTCTGCCGTAAAGTCCGCCGGGATTTTCTATCTCAAAACGGTCGCTGAACATCTTTATGGTTATAGGCGTCGTGTCCGTGTGGATACTGTAATCTCTGTGGATAAGAGCGTTCAGGATAAGCTCTCTTATAGCAATTACAGGATATTCCGTCTTGTCCGTTCGCTTGCCAGTGTTCGGGTCTATGATAGTCGCAGTTTTCATATTTTTGCGCACGAACACCAAAGCATCATTCAGCATCTGCACAAGTGTTCCGTCTATTCGCTGATTATCTATAAAACGTTCGCCGACGCTTGCCGTACTGCTTATCTCAGTTCCGGGTACGGACACAGCAGTTATGCAAAGCTGCGGAAAAAACGCCTGCGGGTAGTTTGAAAAAAGCATTATTCCGGTCAAAGTCGGTTTGCCCTCATCAGTAAAACCTTGCAGACGGCATATTTCTTCATTTGAAAGCTCGGCAAGATTAGGCTTTTTGCTTTTCAGCAGGTCAAAATAAAGCTTGAATGCGTTGGTCTGAATGTCCTTTTCAAAGGCTCTTTCGCAAGTCCTCAGCTCGTCGTGAATACTTTTTTTGAAAGCTTCATAGCTGTAAACCTCATATTCCGTCATAAGTCTGTCAGCGTCGCCCGACCTGACATATGAACCTTTCAGCCTGCCGACACCGCTGTAAAAGCAGGGTTTGTCAGCATTATCTATCTCCTGTATCTCGGCAGACACGACAGTTTTGCCGTCGATAGATGCAACGGAAAACAGCGGTCTTATCACAGGCGTCATTTCCTGACACTGCGCCTCGACCTTTTTCATAAGGTCAGCGGCATCATAAACTCCGCAGACCTCGTACCCGTCATTTTCATCTACGCCGAAAATAATAACGCCTCCGCCCGACTGATTTGAAAAAGAGGACAGCGAATCACGCACCTTAGGGCAGCCCTTAGTTGCCGCTTTTATCTCTATCTTGTTACTTTCACTGCGAACAAGCTGTATTTGTTTCACCATATCTACAAGTTCATTATCAAGCATTTTATCGCCTCCATAATATAATTATACTGATTTTATTAGAATTTGTCAAGATTAAATTCTTATAAAATTGTAATTTGTCTTATAAAAGTCTAATAAAAGTCGTATAAAACGAGGCGGTTGCCTATAATTTGATATGGGAGTACAAAAAAATCACCGATACAGGCACAAAAGCTTGTATCGGTGGTTTTCTTTAACCATTGTTATTAATAGAAAAGCCCGCTTAACTCAGCTCAGCGAACTAATATAATACCCTAGTGTACTCTTAGGATTAAGCTCCGAAAGATCAACAGCTACGCCTACCGCCATGCCTAGCCGCTCGCGGTCTGCCTGCGATACGTCGAACTCTATTCCCCACGCGTTGCCGTCTATGTTTATCCACGCCGTCGGGCCGAACGTTCCGCCGTCAAGCGTTGCGCCCTCCAGGCTCGGGCATATCGCTTTCAACTCGTTGTACGTCATGCCTACCTGCACGCCCTCGGTGATGTATCCGCCCGGCGTGACGTGTATCGCGTATGGAAAATCAAGCGTGCCGATGTTCTGTATGTCCGTGGTATAAAAGCCGATCTTCGTGTTCGGGTACACGTCGTCGTTCTCCACGGCGATGATGTTTTCCTGCCCCACTGATATAAAATCCATGCTGAAATCGTCACCCAGCTCGGCAAAAATATCGTCCGCCGTTTCGTAGATAAGGTCGTTCGCATACACCGTGTCGTCGTAAATGTCATACGGCGCAAGCGTGGTCACGGGCTTAGTTGTAGTCGCCTCGGCGGTCGTAGTGGTGGTAGTTTCCGTCGGCTGAGCGGCGCTGTCAGATTTTTCATCTGCCGATTTTCCGCCGACCTCGATAAGAAAAGTCGCCGAATGTTCGTCACCGTCTGAATCATAATGGCTCTCAGTGATCCTGAAATCACCCGCATTGTCCACACCAATGCAAGCCTGAGCCTTGCAGGTGCTTCCGATAGGCGCTTCATTTGGGTTTCTCGCAACGTCGCCTGGGTAACTGTAACCCATAACGCCATTGCTGTCTGTTATGGTGTCCTCCATGTCAAAGAAAATGCCCTTTGCTATGCTGTCCTCGTCCTCGTAACCGATGTTTGTATATTCGTAGTCCACGATGTAGACCGCTGCAGGTTTTTCGTCCGCATACTCATTGCGCTCAGTCGTTTCCGTGACTCCCGTGATGGTAAGCGACCACTGTCCATCAACTGTCCAAGTTTCGCCAATGGTGTAGTAGTCTTTCTTCTTGCTTTTTTTGCCGCTGCCTGAATCGCTGTCAGAACAAGCGGTGAGCAGCAACAGCGCACCCGTGAGGACTATTGCTGTTAGCTTTTTTATGGTCATTTGGTTGCACCCCCTATATCTTGATCTCGATAGCAAGCAGCTTTTCCTCAGTTTTCTCGATCTCTTCAAAAACTACGCCTTTCGTTCTTACAATGTACTTGTCCACCGTTTCATGAAGATTTTCTTTGATATCTTTTACCGTCGATATGTTTATCTTTATCTCTACAAAAAGCTTTTTCATACGCTCTTTGGTAACGTCCTGGTTCATGAATTTCAGTATTTTTCCCGTTGATTCGGCGATCCTTTCCACCTGATGACTTACTTCTTCTTTGAAAGCCTTTGTTGCGTCAAAAAACATTATTGGGTCGTTCAGTAGCTTTAACGTGTCCATACCAAAAACGATCGCATAATACTCTTGTGACAGCAGCTGATAATAATTATACGCATCGTTAAACTCATTATTTAGTTTTCTTACAGAATTTAAAACGAACATTCCGAATTCATAATTTATCTTCTCTTCAAATTTATCGAGCTTATGATGCTTTTGCAGAACAAATCTTGTACTTGCCACCATATCATGAAGCTTATCGTGCTCGCTGCGAAACATTTCGTTAGCGTGCTCTTTTATTTTATACGGCACTTTTACCTTGTAATTGTTCCACAAGTTGCGGATAATGCAGTTTACTACCTCTTCGCGTCCAAACTTTTTTACCTCGCCAGAAATAAGTTTTTTCTCATAGTTGTTTACAAATATCACCGAGTCAGCCGAAACGCCGCCGTCTTCAACTATGCGCCTTTTCATGCGCTCCGCTCTGTCGTCGTTCTCAGATTTGCAGTGGGTTATCACAACGTTTACGTTGTTTTTCTCAGCTATAAGGTTGTTTATTATGCTTATCTCAAAATCTTCCACTCTGTCAGAGTCGGCGCTAAGGCAGTAGATTATGGTGCTGAACCATTCATTGATAGAGTGCTTGTCGTATTCTGCTACCTTTTCGATTATCTGCTTGTGCCATTCGTCCGCTTTATCGGGTTCAAGACCCCAGCTGTCGCATATCGAAAAAGATATTCGGTCGTTATCTTTCAGCTCGAAAGAATATTCGTGCAGGCCCTCCGCCGTTACGGGCTTTCCCGCACCCGTCTCCGCGACCTCTTCGCCAAATATGTAATTCAGCAGACTGCTTTTGCCAACGCCCGATTTGCCGGCTATCAGTATATTAGTTTTTATCTTGTCGCCTTCCATTATTTTCTTGCTCCTTTTTTCGTATCCTTGAACATATCAACTACAGCTTTTACTATTCTCTCTACAATTTTCTGATCCTTGCCCTTGCTGATCTCTTTCATTACCTTTTTCAGATTTTCAACAGTAAAGTAGTCGGAAATTTTGGTGATCATAAGGTCTTTCGAGCCGCCGTTCTCTATGCAGGCTTTAGTGTATTCCTCGCAGATCTTCGTTATCGCAACGCCGAGGGTAGCCGTAACAGTAGTTGCCACTGAAACATTTACCGTGGCTTTCGCCGCGCCGCCGACAAATGGGATCACCGAAAGCAGCTGAGAAGCCAGCGTTTTTCCTATATAAGAAACGAAGCCCGCTCCGGCTAAATTTTTCACAACGCCCTTCATATCATTATCTATTCCGTAGCAGCTTAAAATATCCATCGCCATTTTTACCTGTATGCCCATAAGCGGTACCGAATCGGAAAGTGGCACGGGTACAAATGATGTAGCCGTAACAATACCTGCGGCTAAAGCCGCGTATTTCGGTATCTTGTGCTTTATCATCATTTCTGCCATTTGACCCTGCGCTTTTTTGAGCGACGGGATAAAGCTTTCTCTGAGGTAATCGTCAAGATTATGATGTGCCCAGCTGTTTATCTCAGATTTCTGCACATACTCGTCGCCAAGATCGCTGTTAGTAGAATAGGTAAACACCTCAACGCCGTTTATTCTGCTGCGTTTTCCGGCTTCGCCGACAGCGTCCTTTATCTGAGCGACTTCGTTCTCGTCAAGATTATCCACCTTTGTAATAATAACGCACACGGGGATATTTCTCGCCTGTATGTCTTTTATCAGCCTTTCATCGAGATTCATGAAGCGGTTATTTATGCAGTACCAAACCTCGTGGATGTGCATACCCAAATCCGCAGAATATGTATTTTTGCGTTCGTCGATAAGATCTATTATATTTTTGTAAAAAGCGCTGTTTTCCGGCGTAGACGAGCTTTCTACCTCGTAGCCCTCAGTGTCGAACAAGGTAATGCTCTTTGAATGATACTCGTGTATGCCCCTTGTCTGCGGTTTTCCGCTGCTTCCGACAGGAGCGGCACTATCCTTATCAAACTCGAAGAAGTCGTTTATAAGGCTGCTTTTGCCAACGCCGGTAGCTCCGCACACTATGATATTGATATTTTTTGAAGCATTTTCCTTTACTTCTTCATAGCACTTATCATAGTCAAAGTTTTTTACGTCAAATTTCTTGTTGATGTTTTCGTTCATGTCAAAAAACTCCTTTTCCTTATTGATTTGTCAATTATCAACTATAACTGACATAATAATACGTTTTTGTATGTTAATTATAACACATTCTTTTTCACTTTTGTTAAGCTGGCTGCTTAGTATAACGTTTTCGTAAGATATTTTTTTATTTTAACAAAAAACATGGCACAATCCGCTTCTTATACAAATATCGCATTATTTCAAATACTTTACATCATTATATCATATTATTTCACATATTTCAACCCCTTTATAGGAAAAATTCCGACATAATGCATAATGATATAGGATAAAATATTATATATGGGGGTGCAAATAATGTACGAGAACAAATTCATGTATGACAATAATTTTGCTTTGAGGATCTCAAAACTTCGCACACAGAAAGGTGTTTCCGCAAGGGATATGAGCTTATCTATTGGACAGAACGCAGGGTATATAAACAATATCGAAACAGGAAAAGCCCTGCCCTCTATGACCTCTTTCTTTTATATCTGCGAGTATCTGGGCATTACGCCGCAGGAGTTTTTCGACGCCGACGCCGAGCAGCCAAAAGAGCTGAGTAAGCTGATTTCTGACCTGAAAAAGCTCAACAAAAGGCAGCTGGAGAACATTGCAGATATTGTTAACGATCTTGCTAATGGGAATAGGCGGTGAGATGGGAAAAGGTAAATTTGTACGTCTGCCGCATAGACAAGACCGACACTTTGAAGCATGATTATAAGGTAAATAGGTACAGGGGAGGTGAGTTCAGGGCAAAAAAATCACAGCCCCCTCGAAAGCTGTGATTCCTTTTCAACTCAATACTCCTCCGCCAACAGCAACGTAATATGATCCACATCGTCGATCAAATACGCCCTGCCGTTTACCTCCACGTCGGTCGGTATGAAATATTCAAGCTTAGCCTCGGGGCATTCCTGCATATGATAAATGTGCAGGAATTTTTTCTGCCCCTTGACTTCTGTAACTATCTCGAAAACTTGCAGATAATCAAGCTGTCCGCTGACCTTTTCTCGCATTTGCTCTACGGCTGAAAATAACGCCACTTGCAATTCAATAGGGAAGTTTTCTGCCACGCCGCTTGTGACGTATCTGCTTCCGCTGAATGTGTATGCCATAAAATACCTCCTAATAATATTCCCCCACCAGCACCCTAGCCTCCTCGATACACTCCCTCAACATACTCCTGTCGCAAAGCATACCCTCTATCTCTTCGTCCGTGTAACCCATATCGTAAAGCAGCATAAGATCCTCCTGCGATAACCCGAACATACCGCATATGTCAAAAAGTTCGTCCTCATCGTAAGCGGGCTTTCTGTATCCATAATAGTTCCAGCCATAGCAGAACTCGTTCGGCACAAAGCTGCTTTTCTCAAAACGCCCACGCTTGTCAATGCTTATGATCTCCCCCTCTGTGACCTTTATCACTTCAAAAGGCAGCTTTTCAAGGAAACTGCCTTTCAGCACATTTTTCATAATGTCCTCAGTAGACGTGTACACATACAGCCCCAATTGCTTGTAATGGATAAGGCATAGCGGATTGTCGCCCTTTGCGATGAAAAGCTTGTTCTTGTCGCTCAGTATCGTGAATACGAACGAACCCTCTACCGCCTCTGACATCTTCGCTATGGTCTTGAGATCAAGTCTGCCGTATTTCTCAATAAGCTGTGCGGCAACGTAGCTGTCAGTTTCTATCTTGCTTTTCGGCAGATGTTCAGACTTTGCAAGCTGGCTGTCGTTGTAAAGCACGCCGTTGTGACATAAAGCAAAAGACCCGTCCGCAGTTTTGCCTGTGAACGGGTGGTTATTGTAAATGTACCTAGCGTCGCCTTGGGTAGTCATTCTCGTGTGACCTGTGAGGATAACTGTGTCCTCCGGCACATAAAGTCTTACCTTGTGAGCAGGCTTTGCTCTCTTGAAAACTTTAAGTTCGCCGTGTTTCACATACGCTATTCCCGTTGCATCCTTGCCCCTTACCTCTGACTCAACGGATAATCTGTTGATAAGTTCTTTCATCTCGCTCCTGCTGAGCGAACGTCTGTAATTTACAAATCCAAATATCGCACACATAGTCAATCCTCCTCGCTGACAGGCTCGTTAACATAGAGCCTTTTCTCTTTCAGATACCTGATAAGCTCTGTATATTCAGGCTTTATGCTAAGAACAAAATCCGCCCAGGATTGCTTGTTCATATCATCATCATTAAGGCAAACTGCATTTTCGCATATGCTGTCAACAAGTTCAAGCGTAGCCATAAAGCTGTTGAATTTCAGCGTGCCTCTGAACAATCTTATCTCAACAGTATCAGCATTTGTGATGTTCACACAGGCATATCTGCCCTTAGTGCTTTTCTTTGCCTTTTCAAGTATCTCTTTCGGCTTGTCATTGTAACCGTGTCTTGCTGCCCAGCGGTCAACGCTGTATGCAGTACGGCGAGAAAATTTGAAAAGCTCGTTCCAATGGCTCTCGAAAAAGAACATTATTCGGCTTATGACTTCTTCCTGTTCCTCGTAGGAATATCCAAGCTGTTTTCGGCCAATATGGACGTGAAGTCCGCAGGTAGACGTATTATGCGAACGGTAGCCAAGAGAAAGTGCTTTTCTCACAATATCCTCCCACGGAAATTTCTTTCGGTGAAAATCTATTGAACAAGGGTGGCTGACAAGTTCCATTCCCTCGTCCAGCGAGCCGTCAGACTTTATGTAAAGCACTTCATTCTGACTATTAGCTGTATCATATATTTTTTCCGCGTTATCATCGTATCTTCCCGCACCGTCTATCTCCAGTTCAACGCCGTAAAAACGCACGTTGTCTTCTTTCGGCAGCTTGTAGAACACGGGCTTAGGCTTGTAGTAATAATCGTTGATGTAGTCGCCACTGTCACAGCAATCGTCATAACATTCACGGCAATAGGCGTTATCGCCGCGCCAGTAGGTATCGTCCGAATGCACGATAGTTTCGCAGTTTGAACAGCGGTAGTAATGATTATCGTAGCAATCTGTACAGAGGATAGTATTCTCATCGCTCACGGTATTTCGTTCGATACAGCGTTCGCCGCAATGGTCGCATACCACAGTTTCGTTATCGTAGCACTCCTGGCAAAGTATCTCGTTTTCGACTTCATAGTATTCCGCCTCGTCCTCTAAAGCGCAGCCGCAAATGCTGCAATGGGTAAGTTCGCTCATTTTAAAACTCCTTTACAAAAATTAAAGGCAGACCCGAAAGCCTGCCTATGGTGTTCACTCGTCCTTATCAGCGATGTAGGTGATGATCTCCTGCGCTATCTCCACCAGCACGCTGCCCACAAGCACGAGTATGACTTTAGCTTTGTTCATCGTAACGCCCTCCTTTCCGCATTTGCGTTACTTCACAAAGATGATGTATATTTGTAAAGATCAAGTTTCCGTAAAAAGCCTATTTAAACCGTCGAACATTAAGATAAACCGATATTTTTTGAAAGGAATGATAAATTATGTTTGACGATATTCCCGATATACTTACCGCTAAAGAATGTCAGCAGGTTTTAAAGATAGGCAAAAACTCTATGCTCCGTTATCTTAAAACAGGGGAGATAGAGGGTTTCAAGATAGGCAGCAGGTGGAGGATATACAAGTTTAGTGTTATTGAGTTTTTGAGGAAGAGGTGAAAAAAGAACCGCCCCTGTACTGTGTTTTTCGGTACAGGGGCGTTATTATGATCCCTACAAATCACCTCCATACCAAAACACCTCCTTCCCCCTAGACTTACTGCGTATATATTCATACAACGCCTTTTCCTCCTCACTCGGCGGAGAAAACCCAAAAAGCGTGTTCAGCGACTGTAAAAACGGAGTTTCCTTGTCGCTTGTCGTAACCGATGAAATGCCCATATCCTCAAATTTGCTGAGCAGCTTTGAAACTGACCGCTGACATTTTTCGCTGTTCTCTATCACGCTCTCCATAGTAGGTCGTGAAGCGTGCGCAAGTTGCTTTGAAAAATCATTCATCTTTTCGCCAAGCTTTGTCTTGCCTGAAACGTACTTTTTGATCTGTTTTTTCTGCCAGTAGGGCGATATAAAACAACTGTCTTTGTTAAGCACAAAAACGTCATCGAAAACATCTCTTATGACCTCCATTCTCCTGCGGTAAATTTCCACCAGCTTTTGAGCCGTGTATGCTTTCTCTGAAAGCTTGTCCGCAAACTTTTTCCTGCACCTCACTTCAACACGCATCGTGTCTTTGTAATGTTCTTTCTGTTCATCACTGCTGTTCTTCTTACTGCGAACTTCGTGACCCTTATTATATACAACAAATTCTACCTTTTTAGAGTCATTGACAGCATTGAATGAACTGTCAGGATCAAAATCCTCAGTATTCTCCTCAAGCTTCTTGTTGTGATGAAAACCAAGCGTCAAATAAAGCTGACGCATAATGCGTATGTACTGAGTAATTTTGTCCTCAGGGATACCGTGAATATCCTCCGTTAGATCGACCCTCGTGATCTCAAAGTCATCTATTGTCAAGCCGCTAAAACAATACTGTATCTGCATATCCAACCGCTCGACCATATCGCAAAATTCTATAATATTGCTTATATGCTCAGTCTTCATATAAGGCTTATAAAATTTATTAGGATTTATCCTAAGTACTAATTTGTACTTATTGCTGTTTTTATACAATTCAGCCTTACTGCTTCTTCTTGTTTTTATTATAATGCCCATGCCACTTAATTCAGTGGAAATAAATTCTTTATTACCTGCCCCTTTTTTAGGGTCTACCATTTTAAAATTTTTAGTTAGTTTAATTATGTCATCGAAGTCGGAACTGTAAGTAAGTTCCAGCGTATCTATGAAATAAATATTCAAGATAATACCTCCTAACAATTAATTTTCAACAAATATTTGTCAAATTAATTTCATGTTATCTTGCTATTTGAATTTTATGTCACAGACAAATATATAAAAATATTAAACTTACAACTATTATTTAGTAAGCAGTATTTATATAATACCAGCTATCAAAACTCCCTAAAATTAGAAATAAGAATTATGGGGGTAAGGGGGAGAAGTATCCTAAAAATGACAAAAAAGGTGCAGCGGTTTCCCATTTATATATAGACAGAAAATCTGAAATACTTACGAAAAAAACCACAATGGTAACGGTTGAACCCTTATCATTGTGGTTTTTAAACTTATTTTTTCATGGTAAATTTACAGTATATTTTATAATTTACATATATAGGTACAAGGCGACTATGCATTTCGGACGTTTAGTGTCCTTTATGATAGAGTGTTTTTAATGCTCAAACTTACTTTATCTGCAATATTCTCAGCACGGATCCACTCCAAAATTGAAGGTGTAATGTCGGTAAGAGTAGCCCTCTTATCACGAACTTTAATGAGAAAATTCATTATTTCATTATCAAACTTCATCTCTTCCAGAAGCATATCCGCTTTTTGTCGTGCTACATCGTATGAATTAATACATTCCTGTGTCAATGGCCACTTTTCACATTTATTAATAGCAGCAATACAACTTCTTACGACATTAGGTTCTGGGTGAACAAGGACAATGATGTTAAGATTATTTATTAACTCACTGATATTTGCTTTATAGAAAGTTTCCCATTCCTTTGAAATTGAAGCTATAAATGTTTCTGATTTCTGTTTAAAATTTCCAGGACTTACAGCCTTTAAATTGTCAAATGTTTGTTTTGAATAATTCATGAGATACTGCAAATCAGTAGCAGTATTTGATTGCAAGGAGAAATTAAATTTTTTCCTAGCAAGAACATAGGATGTAAGAGACGGGGTGAGTTTTGTTAAGCTGTCGAAAAAAGTAGAATTTCTTTTGGCAGCATTGGCGTTATCATTCTCTTTCTGCCTATTATCAACAACATCTTCAATTAGAGCGATGGTTGACTGAATTTTTTCATGTAGCACTACTCCACCCCCTCTAATGCCTTTAATAAAATTTCAAAATCTTTTTGCTGTTGTTCAAAACGAGGATCAACATTATCGTTCCAGTTGCCTTTACGTGTCAAATTCTCCTTTTCACTATGCATCTGACCATAAGCGGTATCAATATCATTGTTTACTTTTTGCAGTATTTTAAGAAAAGGTAAAACAACGCCTATTGGGTTTGATGAGAAGGAATATAACACAGAAATATCTTCATCTTCAGAATAATCCTTTTGAAGTATTCTCATGGCCTGTACGATTTTTGGAGCCGATTTTTTTAGCTCTTCTAAATCGACATTATTACTGCTAATATTGACCCCCGCAATAAAACATTGTTGGTAAAAGCTTTGAATATCATTGATGAGATCACGAATATCACTTGCGTCCATCTCATCCTCCATGTCAATGTTTTCAAAAAAGCCAAGTATATTTGCTGCAGTTTCATGTGCAAGATTGGTTTCTTCTTCTACTACTTTTTTTACTTTAGTAATTACTTTTTGTGCCAGCTCAAAAATTTCTTTCTTATCCTTGATATTAACATCATTTTCATCTAGAATATATTTTGATTTGCGAATTTCTTTCAATGCAGCTTGATAAAGCGAATAATTTAGCACATAGCTATCTGTGTTGATCGACATACCCTGAATAAGGTTAAAGTATCTGACAGAAGCTGTATATGCGTCGGGCGTTTTAGGGTCATTATATATAAATTGATGCAAGTCGTACCACGCACGAGAGTGCCCTATTGAAAATTCAGCCGATTTATTTTTTAAACTATCCGCACGAAGAAATGTTTCATCTCCTAGATGATTAAGTTTTGCATCACTTATTTTTCCGTTGATTATTAACTTGTACACTTTTTCAATCATAGCTGCCTTGATATATGCAGGAATGGCAGAACCTTTATTTACATCCTTTATAACATTTACAAACTGATCTTTGTTTCGTTGCAACCATGAGGTAGCAAGGTAGATTGCTGAAGCTGAATCGGAAAAATTCCAAGATTTATTTCCTAGATAGAGCCACTTACCAAAGCAGAGAAGAAGTTGATACGTCTCGTCTGTATCACGAAGTATCACAATACATCTACTAATACCTTGATCTTGCCTTTCAAACCCAATTAGTCTGTTGCCTACAGAATCTTTAAATCTGTTTTTTGAATCAAGCGGAACTCCTTCTTGCTGCCAATTGATCGCATCATAAACAAAATTACTAATTTGCTCACGAACATTAACAAAGCCCATAAGGTTGGCACCATCATAATGCCAAGCAAACACAGATTCTTTGAATGAATTATAATTTTTCTGATTTTTCGGATCAATTTTAAGGATCTCTTTCAATGTGGGATTTGAAGATTGAGCCTGATCTTCCGATTCAACGGCAGCTTCATCATTTATACCATCCGTGTCATTTGTTTTAGTTAGAGAGTCGTTAGCATTAACTGAAGTATCTACGTGGTCTGGTATATTCTTGATATTTGTCGTGCTTGTGAGCTTGCCAACAAAATCACTAAAATCAAGTTCGAAAAATATCTTTGTATTTATTCCAGCAATGCGACCATTACTCGTAACATCAAGTGTTTTATCTGTCCAAAAACTCATAAAAGTAACCAAGCGTTTTCTGTAATCAGATTTCTGTTCCTGAGGTATTTTTATAGATTGAACTATATTTCCTATTCTGTTTTCAATCGATTCAGGAAGTGAAGAACGCCAACCTAAGCAAAATTTAGGAAATGTCGATATACTATATAATACCTCGTTTACAGCAGGCTCTATAATATCTCTCAGAATATATCTCGGCGTTTTATGATTTGACATAGCATCGTATAGATTTATAATCGCATTTTTAGTGAAAGGGAAAAGAGATATTTGCCTTCCCGATGCCAGTTTAAATTTATCCCAATGGTCAAGATCATCGTCTTCATAAACCGGCATTTCTTCTGAATAAGCACCATTTTTCACCCATTCATCAAGAACTTCGCTATCGAGAGATATAGCATTAAGATACTTGGCGACAAATTGAACAAGGTCGTTTTTGTTTTCACCGATAACGCCGTCATGTATTGTTATTTGCTTTGTGATACGGTCACGGTAGTTATCTCTGAATTGATTATAGTACTGGGTTGTGGTACCTACAACAGAAATCAGTCTACATAAGTTGTCTACTTCATTTGAACCTGTATGACCAGTTACAAGAGCGTTAAGTAGAGCCTGATTAACACCTGTAAATGAAGTAATATCTTCTATTAGCAGTATTAAATTTTTTCCCTTTCTCTTTAATTCCTGTCTAATTTCTTTGAATATCTGCTGAAAATCGCCTGGTTCAATGCCGGCACTTGTCTGAATTACAGTTTCAACGAAAGAATTCATATATGCTGTTATTTTCACTATAAAATCATCATCGCCGCCTTCTAAAAGGTTGTCGGCAAAGTCCCGCGCTTTTTTGTCAGCATCATCTAATTGGTTGGTAAAATCAATATCAAGTGTTAAGTCCTCTTTGGTAAACTGAGCGATCAAATCAAGATCAATACTAGATGATGAACTTGTTATCTTGTTGTAGATCCTGTCTATTGGACCTCCTGCAGCCATTAGCCTTTCTTGAAATAAAGAGTTATTAAGTAAAGCAACAAGTTTTTTTCTTTTCATGCTGCTCAACATCTCGCTGGTATCATTCTCAATTTCTACTATGAACTGATGATAGATGGTTGACTTAAACTTATTTTCAGTAATAGCTTTATTTGCTTTTACAAGACGTTCGTAGGCTTCTTTGTTTGATATTTCTTTAACTTCCTTAATATCAAGAAGCTGTCTGATAGTTCCTTTAAGTGTGTTATCACTTCTTCGTATCAAAAGAACTGCATCATCTTTTTCTTCTTTGGCAGAAAGCATAGCATATAACCAACGTATAAAATGTGATTTACCAGCACCACTTGAGCCTTCAACTATAACAAATTGATGTTCATTTTTCGTTAGTTCATTATTAAAGATGTCCCTATATATATATTCTTCAGATCTATAAGTTTCCTCAAACTGATTTCCCGATTTTGTACCAACTACTATTTTGCGAAAAGGCACATGGGTTGCAAGAAAATCACTGTCTGTACTATCAATAGAATCTATTCTTAACACCTGATTGATTCTCTTTTTGGCAATAGCCGTATTCATTACTTCACCACCTTCTTAATAATGATATGTGTAACTTCAGAAGTGAACTCATGTTCGTCATTTGGAAACAGATGCCATGTTTTTTCACTATCAAGATGTCTTTCAAGTTCAATTTCTTTATTATCATGCATTAGTCTAAGAGCATTTGACATGGCAAGATTCAACGTTTGTTTTATTCTGGCACCTTTTAATGCAACAGACGAACTGTGGTGAAGATTGTTGAGGAAATCCTCAACAGAATATTCCTTGTCTTTTTCGATATTACCGAGGAGCATAAAATCTTTCAATGCTGTGTACATATTTGGAAGAAAGATTTTAGCTTGTTCCTGAAAAAATCCAAAGCCAAGAAAGTTGATCCAAAATCTCACACCAAGGATTACATCTTTCTCAAGTTTAAGAGAAGGTATTCCTGTTTCAGCATTTATAAGTCTTATAACTTCAGTAGAAGTAGTAACTGAACCATAACTTAACCATTTGTCATCTGCCTCCAAAAAGCAAGAGATTACTTTATAAAAATCAGAAGAGCTATCGTTAAAAACCATTGAATTACAGAATAGACGAAATGAAGTTAATGATTTTATATTATCTTTATTGCCAGTGAAAATGATTTTATTTTCGCCATTATAATCTATAAGTTTCAGCTCCTTGGCTGTGTCTAACACAGATCCGAAATAGCTGTTTTTAGCAATGTTCAATTCTGGTGGTATAAGAATATTATTGAGATCTTTTTCATCTATTGGTCCTTTATCAGCAACAATTTGACTTATCGAAAGAACACGTTCTGGAATAGTTTCTTTCTTTATAGGACTAAAAAACATTATATCAGCTCCTTCTTAATAATATAATCATACTTACAAGCTCCGTTTACCAGTTCGGATATGTTCTTGTTCCGTTTAGCAATATAAAAATCGGAGTTTACTACGTATACACGGTTGTATTCCTTGTCATGAGATATATTCAGTACTCTCTCAGCAAGTTCTTGATCATCGCCTATATAAAAAACGATGTTTCCTGAAAGATAGTAGTAACTGTTCATTCGACTAAGGTCAAAGAATTCACTGTACCCCATGCAGTATTGTGTGGGTTTTATAATTTTACTGTTTAATAACCTAAATGCTAATTCAGACTCATCAGGTATGATTATGATATCAGCACCGATCAGTAAATTTTGTATTATTTCATAAGAATCTTCTTCACAAATTATAAGCATTTCTTTAGTGCCAGTCATAACATCACATAGTTTTCCTTCTGGAATTGATACAGGATAGAAAATGGGCTTTTTTAATGGAAAATGATTTCCTCGTTCTGATCTTATATCGTTATGATTATTGCATCCAGCACAGTATTCCTCGGTAAGAAGATAGATGTCATTGAACATTGATGACCAGCAGCTTTTTCCTACTCTTCGTAATTTAGATGTCAATTCTTTTATTTCCATATAGATACTTTTACTTTCATCATCACGTATACTATTAAAGATCTCAATGGTTTGCTCACAATCAAACCTAATTCGTTTGTCAATTAGCCTTATATTAAAAATATACCTGTCGTCGCTATATTTCACGTCTGTTATTTCGATCATTCTAGCTCTTCTAAGCAATAGAATAACATAAACATTCCATGTGATATCGGCATTATTTACGTCAACATAGAAAGAATCTGTATCACTGTAATTAGGTTTAACAGATGTATCTATCACAATAGAATCCAATCGAATATTAGTTTTGCGGTTGTTAAGCATACTAAACCAACGTCCACATAATTTCTCAACGGTAAGAACTTTTTGTGTCATTGACATAGTTGCTTTTATATCATCATCGGTATAGAGCATAACGCTTAGACATGGCAGGCCATCACGTCCACCACGTCCGCATTCCTGATAATACTGGTCTGCGCTTGAGGGAATATAAGAATGAATAACTGTTCTTACATCTTTTTTGTCCACACCTACACCAAATGCGCAGGTGGCTATCATCAGGTCAAATTTATCACTTATCCATTCGTTTATAATACGTTCTCGATCAATTGATTTTGTTTTTCCAGTAAAAATCCTCGTATTGTCAAATCCAACTTTGGCTAATTCATGTTGTACTTTTTCAGCATCATCAGGAGAATTAACATATATTATCATAGGACGTGGAAGCTTACAAACAAGCTCTTTGATCCTATCGTGCTTTTCAGTATATGAGTTGCACTTTATAATGTCAAAACGCGGTTCTTTTCTCAGTGCATCAAGTCGTATCTCTATCCAGCGGTCATCATCTCCATAGAACATTTTTAGATTGTCAACAACTTTTTTACTGAAAGTAGCTGAAAGCAGGTAAGTTCTAAGAGAAGGGTTATCTTTTACCAGGAGTCTTTTGAAAGAATCAAGACACTGAAAATCTACGCGGAATGAAGCTCCCCATTCAATGATTATATGCGCTTCGTCTATAACAAGGTTTTTTAAATAGCCTTTTGAATTTGCTTTGAGAATGCTGTCCTGTATCCTAATGTTCTTAATCAAAGCTTCTGGTGAAATAAAGAGCATTCTGACAAGATTTTTATCAAGTGCGGAGATCAATTCATCGACATTACATCCACTGTGATAGTACATTATCTCTTTTTTATTATCAGGTTTAATTATACTTGAAGCGTTTCTTTGCTGGTCAAGCATAAGTGAAATCGTAGGGACAATGATAATTGTCAGACCGTTGTCATACTGATAGGAAACAGTCTGCGTAATAAGGCTTTTTCCTCCGCCAGTGGACATGGCGACCATAGCAGTATAGCCAGCAGGAACACGAAGTGCTCCTATAACAGCAAGTTGTTGTTCTATTGATTTGAAAGTCATAAATTTTTGTTTAGTAAGTTTGTAGATATATGGATTAACCACCTTGATTGCTGTGTCATCCGCAACTTTTTGTACTTGCTGATTGTCAAAAATAGTTCTTACAAAGGTTTCATTAACATAGTTAGGAAGCTCAAAATTAGCATAGATGCTATCGTTTGAGTAATTTACCTTCAAACCAAAACAATTTGGTGTCAACAAATTATAGTCTTTTATTGTTACGCTTGTTTTGAGAAAAAGCAGAAAATTTCTTAAAGAACATTCAAACTCTATCTGTTTTTCAAAAGTTTGGTTAGACATAAAGCGCTGATAAGCGTTTATCATACGCTCAGCCACAGCAGTATTGACATTGTCGCCATTTAGCAGGTCTGTGCTATTAACTCTCATATTCGGATTATCAAAAAAATCCTGAACCTTATGAATTATATCATGATCTGTCATCGATTAATCATCCTTATGTAACATGTTGAATCGAGCACGATTCTCGGTTTAGTAAATGATTTAAGTATTAGCTCATTTACTCTCATTTTCTCCGTAAGGTCAATATCTCTATGGAAATATTCTGCTGAGGCACATATTGAGCTGTATTCTCTATTAAGCGTATCACTTAGAAGATCTATTCGTCTGAGTTTATGAAACTCTTGAATAGCCTGTTTTTTTGCAACATCATGACAAGCTGTTACTTTGCTTACCCATTCTCCGACAGAATGAGTTCTTTTAAACCACAGTAGATTTGAACTTGCAAATTTTCTACTTATATCAAGGAAATCATTTGAAGGCGTGCGTTTGCCAAAGTTTGCAACATAATTTTTCAGTTGTGATGCCGGTATGCTGAAATATTTTTGAAATTCTCTTATAACACTTTGGTCTGTTTCTACACACATTCCATCCATAGATATATATGTGCTGATTATTTTCGAAGAAAGAAAACCACGGTACTGATTGATCTGTTTCAATGAAATACTATTCTGTAGTAAAAGCAGTTCATCAGGAGTAATATACCAATTAAAAGCAAAACCTTCCCAGTTTATTTCGCTGCGAATAGCAACAGCAGCACACCTTCCTTTATATGCAGATACGGCATTGTTCACTATACTGTCAAAAATCCCATCACCAGGTGCAAAGAAATGAAGGTAATCATTCTCTAAAGCCAAATTACGTTCAAACGTTCCCTGAATAGAGTAATTATCATTCTGTATAGCTTTATCACCATTAAGCACTCTTATGTGGTTTTGCATCTGATTTAGTTTATCATTTATAATTGCATCCATGTCAGGAGGAACAAATAGTGTGTTGTATGCTGATTTAGGTGAGAAAGATGATGCATTAAATCTCACTACATCCTCCACAACTTTATTTCCGTGAAATCCAGCAAGATGTGACCATGACATCATAGAATTGCGGAACAGCTCTCTCTCATTTTCATTATAGCGCTTTACAGTTTTCTCAATTTCGCTATTTATGTGTTGATATGCGTATGCTGCTATGTCAAAATGCCGTTCTTCTTTTACACGCTTTTCTATCTTTTTGATTTCATCGATCATGTTATCAACAATAGAAGCTAAACCATATTTGAAATCACTCATAACTGCGTTTCTTATCTGTTCATCAATATCATTCATTATGATTTCAAGACCACTTTGTGATTTATTGAAAATATTAAGACCCTTGTTCCATATATCAGCAAGATCCTTTTCTACAGAGTCATTCGCATAAACTATTACAGAAACTACATCCTTAGTTTTGTCTCTCCCTATTCTGTCAAGACGTCCTATACGTTGTTCAAGTGTATTAGCGCTCCATGGAAGGTCTATACAAATAAGCTCATCTGCTTTTTGGAAGTTTCTGCCTTCGCCACCGCTTTCATCAGAAAGCATTATACGGTAACCAGGTTCATTTTGAAAACGGTAAGTATTAAGTTCCAGTTCATCAGGTGACATCCCTTCACAGAAAAAAGCACAATGTTCTTCACCGAATATTTTGGTAAACAATCTACGAAACAGCTTATGCGTTCCGGTAAAATGTGTGAATACAAGTACCTTTTTATCGTAAGCTTCCTGTTCTAGATAATCACAGACGGTAACCATTCTTGACATAAAATCCATAGGGTCATCCAGAATACTTCTTATTTTTTCAATTGTTTTTATGTCTTCTGATATCCATTTATCAGTCAATCTTCTGATTTCAACAGGAACAGAAGGGATCCTTTTCAGCTCATCAGAAAATGCCTCTGATGAACTGAAAAATGCACTGATAAGAGGCAGTATCATGGTATCAAACTCTTTTTTGTTGAAGTTATTACTAGATATCCATTCAGAAAGTAATGAATAAACTCTAAATTCTGTATTATTGAAGTCAGAATCCATTTCATAGGATATCTCTTTAAGAACTCTGTTGTTTGTGTCTTCTGGTTTCTTTCTGTTGCGTATTACACATTTTTCAATTTGGTATGCCTCACAGATATACGCAACCATCCTTTCGAGATTTATCAAAGAAAAATTATCTGCTTCATAATTGAGTTTTTCAATATCTTCTTCGATCATTTTATCTTTTGTTTTGTCAGCTATATCCTCAAGGGTATCAACAAGTTCGTCAAATGCTTCGAGAGTATCTTCATTATGTTCATTATCAGAATCCCTTATAACTTCCTTATAATCTTCAAGATACTCTATCGCAGAATGTACTTTGCGGACTATTTTATTTTGTAATTCAAGTAAGCCAGTAAATTCTTCTTCTCCCATATCATAATATCTTTCAGGCTGGATCAGCGAAAGAAGTTTGTGATATTCTTCGCTACGACTTTGAACAGGTGTAGCACTGAGCATTATTACATTATTAGCAGTGCGACTAAGTTTTAGTATCGTTTCATAGCGGCAATCATTGTCCAGAACAGAGTGTACTTCATCAATAATAATAAAATCATATTTGTCATTTGTCATCGTTATCTGACTCATCGGAGTTATTTTTATATTGTTTCCGCTTAGATTGTCACCATTGAACAGACTAAACTTAAAAGCAAGCTCTGTCTTCCACTGTTCAACCAATGCGTCAGGGACACACACAAGTACTTTTTTATTTTTCTTATCTGATAAATACACCTTTAAAACAGAAGCGGCCTCTATCGTCTTCCCAAGACCCACCTCATCAGCTATCATATATCTGCAACTGGGTTCGGAAAGGCAACGCATAACTGTTTTAAGCTGGTATGGCTTTAAAAATATCTTACAACCAGCAAGTTCCTTAAATCCGTAGAAAGCGTTATCGATAGTATGAATAGCGTTATTGACTGCACTTCTGCCAAAATACCACATAGGATTTTGAAACTCAAAGCGCTTTAACTGTGACAGTGGTGACACATCACTTGAATTAAATGTGGTTTTAATATCTTTTTCACAAATCTTCAATACTGTGCTAGTGTCAGAAGTCAGATAATAGTAGATAAAGTTATTACTTTTATCAATATTGTGCTGGATAATATGATACATATTTCCGTTGTATTCAGCAAGAGAACCATTTCTAAGTATGCAATGATTAAGCTTTGATAAAGGAAATTCCAGCGTTTGGGGAACATTATAATATTTTCTAAGATTTAAAAGATCAAAAAATTCCACTTTGGCTACCTCGGAAAAATCGTTGATCTCAACTATTCTACCTGAAATGAAATCTCTTGGTTCATTGGGATGTTCAACATCAATCGAACATCTGACATACATTCCTATTTTCAGCATATCATCACCACCTAAAGCTTAATTTTGTGCTATTCGCAAACAAATGTCCTTACTCGCACAATATTTGCAATGTACACCTCGATTATCTTTGTATCTTTCTTCGTCGTTATTTATAATATCCTCAAGATCAATACCCATTGCATTCCTTATAAAATCGTCTAATTTTACTACCAAAAAGTCATCCCTGAATCTATGGATGTCAGATGGTTTGTTAAAACTGTTATGCTTTCTGAGATATCCTACAAGATACTTATACAATTCTGAGATTATTTGGGATTTCTCATATTCATTTGAAATCTTAAACTTATCATCAAGAATTTGGTATTCTTCAATAATAATGTTTTTAAGTTCATTTTCGTTTAATCTCTTTCCAACGTAGTTAGTGAGAATAGCATTTTGCAATAAGACTCTCATATAGAATACTACAAGAAATCTTTCTCTGAAAATAGTTTTACCTTGCACAACACTTTCAAGAGCAAATCTATATGGACACATACTATATTTGATTTTATCAACGCCTTCATTATCCTTTGGATAATGCTCTCCTGTCGGATTACTATACTTCAAATGCGGAATATAGCTATCAACAGTATCACTATGATATTTTCTCACTTTAATTCCTAGCATCTTTATTAGGTGATATAATTCGTTATTTTTATGATCAACAGTCTTGACATAACTAAGTTTACAACCGATGCGGTTAAATTCTAATCCGTAAAGTAAAGTATAACGTTTGAAATTCTTAAATTCCATTTTAGACTTAAGGAATATTTGATAGTTTTTTTCTAATGGCTCATAAGAATATTCAAAAAAGTTAATATCGAGAGGCCAAGGAAGCCGTTCGTCATTAGCTGCACATATATCGCTGTCACTAAGACAACAAAAATGATAACAAGTTTTCTCTGCTTTTTGTTTGCTACTTCTAAGAATATCACCATCTATCTGCTCAAAATCTCTTACAATCCAGTTTGCCCCATGCATTAGATTATCATCTTGACTAAGATAAAACGACATTGTTTGTTTCAGACATGTAAATGTGCCTGTATCAGGTAGATCTATTTTATTCATACGATCAAGAAGTTTGCAAATAACCTCTTTCATCTCCTTATCAAGAGACTCCAGATCTTGCGTTCGTTTAACAATAAAATCATGAATACGCCTGTAGAAACGGTTGAAGTTATCACCACCACTACTAAAATCAGAGAAGAAACTGATAACTATTTCATTTAGTTCTTGAAGTGCTGTCCTAAGTATGTCAAGCTTCTCTTTGCTGGTATTAAGATATCCTATACGCTGGAGTTTCTTATCAGACGGATTTACATACTTTCGAAGCCTTTTAAGAGAACTTATAATGCCAACAAGTGTTGTTTCTTTTTCAATATACGGTTCTATAGTATTGAATGTATTGAGAAGTTCCCCAGGAACATTTTCTTTGATGATTCCCGATTCAAAACAATCCTTGATAAGAGACATATCCTCAACTTTGACACAATCATTTTCATTGTCCCACATTTCTACAACTGCAACGAAAAAGTGACCAATAGGATAATCAAGGAAATGGCGTTCGCCAAATTGTTCAGGGAAATATGCTCTAAGTATGTCATTTACCTTGCCAGACGCTGAATACAATTGTTCTGACATATCATATAGAACTGGATTATGAGAGCCATTATGTTTATTTACTTTACGTGCGTTTTCAAAAAGTTTAGCACAGTAACCAGCAAACTCCGTAGTATTCTCAAATTCGATAACCTCAATATTATTAAGGATTTCTGGCCTAACTTCAAGCTTACCATTTGAAAGTGTTCCAATATTGTCAGCAAGTGTGTTACAAGGATAGCTATCAATCAGTAGAGAAACTGGTTTAAACTCAGGTTCATCACTGTATTTTATTCCTTCTTCAAATAGAGAATAGATGTTAGTCCATGTCTGATAGATTGATTCATACTGTTTCTGATAATTAAAAAGCAATACTACATTTTTGAAGTGTGAAATATCCTCAATGGCACACAGCATTGCAGGTGTAAACTGATGTATGCCGTGGATAACAACAGTATGTCTATCAAGTTTATCATACGGAAAATTCTTATGTTTGGTTTTGAGTGCTTCCAGTATCTTTTCATCTATGATTTCTGATAAGAAAGGTCTTTTAAATTCAAAGGAAGTTTTTTCTCTGCTAGAAATATACTTATATATTTCTATAAGATATTTTTGATCTGTGTTCAGACGTGATGTATCAAAGCTATTTGCATCAAGTCCCAGTTCTTTGAAAAGACGTATGCATTTAACCAGCGATTTGGTATTGTATTCAAGGGATCGCCTGGAATTACCGTTCACATCTTCGTCAAGAGGGAGAGCATTAATGGCATTATCAACTTCCATTATCTGTTTCACTCGTATGTTTTCATCTTCCCAGTCGGAGTAAAGCGTGTTGATCAATATACGGATAGTTGTTAGATAACCGCCTTCCTTAAGTGACGGATAAATATCTTCAAAACCATTTACCATAGTCTGTGAAACACAAAAATGAGCGCAATCCTTTATCTCATTCCAGTATGATTCACGTCTGATCTCATAAGGATTAGAGTATGTATATATTTTCAAGCCCATATTCTTACACCTCTCCGCTCATTTCCTCAAGTATTTTGCCCCAATTGTTTCCCTTGGCATCGATATTATTGAACCAAATGAAATTGTCAATAGCTCTTGTCATTGCGACATAGAGTATTCTTGATTCTTCCATCATCATTTCTCTTATTTCCGTTTTTGATTCATAAAAACTATTAGAGTATTGCTTACCATTAGCAAAAATGCTGTATCCTATTTCACCATTAATGTATGATACCTCAAGTCCATTTTTATGAGGTTTGTCGATTTCAGCATCTGTAGCAGGCATAATAACTGTGCCATATTCAAGACCTTTTGATTTATGGACAGTAAGACAGGTAACTCTTATATCATCAGTAGTAATGTCGATCTCTCTCGATTTTGCTTCTGTTCCTGTCATTATGTTGATGTGAAGAGATTCATTAATTGAATCAAGGGTAAGATAACTCTTCTTATTCATCTTGGACAATTCCTCAAAGATAAGTTCATAGTTTGTACGATAGTATTCCTGCATATACTCATCTGATGGAGCATAAGCTCTCCAAGGTTTCGTAGCTTCATATATCAGCCTGAGTGTTTTCAGTACCGGCTCTTTTTGGATATCACGAACAAGATCTTTCCATGTCTTACCCATAGCAGAATAATAAAATTTATCAAGGCAATCTATAAAGATATCTGTTTTCTCATCAGCAGTTTTACCGATTATAGAACGAATATCAAAAATAATATTCACATTCCTTGAGTGAATAAGATCAAAAAGATACGTAGGGTTATATGGATTGCAGAGTGCCGATGTCAGTCGACACAAATCCGTACTCGGTGCAAGTCTATAAAGATCACTGTTGTTGTCACTCTCTATAACAACTTCTCTTCTTTTAGCCTCTTTCAAAATTTCATTGATCTGATAGTTGCTTCTTGTTAGAATAGCTATGGTTCGTTTATTTTTCGAAAGTTCTTTTGTTCCCATTTCTATTTCAATTCGCTGCCGTTGTTGTTCAATAATGTTGAACAGCATATCATAGTATTTTGTTGAATTATTTTTGTCAGAATTGTTATATGAAATCGGAACAACAAGTAGATCTTCGCTAATGTTATTAGATTTGATACCTCTTAGAACATCAGTAGCTAGATCATATTTAAGCAGATCCATCCTGCTCATGTAGGAAAAAGTTTTAGCGAAACTGTCTAAGAGTCTTTTGTCACTTCTGTAATTAAGATTTAAAGTGAACGAAAGCCACCTCTCTTTATTGCATCCCATTTTTTCAAAAGCAGTCATAGTCGCACCACGAAAACGGTAAATGCTCTGTTTAAGATCACCTACAATGAAAAAATTGAATCCAAGTTTTTTTTGCATAGCAACAAATGATGCTATCTGTGCATCATCCGTATCTTGAAATTCATCTATAAACACATATTTGAATTCATAAAGATTGGTGTTAAATGCTTTATTATCTATGCACTTGTTGAGATGGATCATATATTCAGACAATGCCACTGCATTGTTGTCTATAAGAAACTTTGAGTACTCTTTTTCAGTCTCTACAACTACTTTTTCAATTATTCTATTTAGGTACGGCATATTATCTGGGGCATCTCCCCATGAAGTCATATCGAGAGTCTTTATGTCACAACCTTTTTCATAAAGCTTATTAGAAATATCAAGCATCAGCTTACGAAAATCCTCTATATTAACCGGAAGAACATTAAAGAATATAGGATTGTGTTTGTTTTCTCCTTCCAAATAAGCCGTAAAAAGACGATCGAATATTTTTTGTTTGTCATACTTTCCGATAACAGTAGTGAACTCTGTGCCAATGCCCAGTGTTATAGCAGTATTCGAAATAATTTCCTTAGCAAAGCTATGAATAGTAGAAATACGCATTTTCTCAATACTTGTCACCATTTCAAGGTACTGCGTATTATTGGTAAGTATAAAATAATTTACAAAAAGTTGTTTAAGCCTTGATTTCATATTGATGGCTGCATCATCAGTAAAAGTAAGCATTGCTATTTCAGCTGCAGGGTCAAATACACCGGAATTAGAAGCATGACTACAAAGAAAAGCTACTCTTGAAACCATAGAATAAGTTTTTCCTGTTCCGGCACCAGCTTTGACCTGAATATCTCGCCCAATTTCTGCATGTTCAATATGAAATTGATCAATGTTAAAGTTTGTAACAGCCACAATAGTCAAAAGAATATTTTCTTGCTCTTCCGAAAGTTTGCCATTATATGCTTGGAAAGAACTTGCAGCTATATCCTGGCTTATAAAGAAAGCTTCAAAATTAAATAAAGAAAGTCTATTGTTTTCAATCGTGAGAATGGTTTCTGTGTTGCCAGATGTGCTTATAGCAAGATTGCATTCTTTTAATATTATATGATTTTTGGTCAGAGCTTCTGATAATTGTTTTGCAATAACTTCAAGATCAGAAACACCTTGTGTGAATATTATCTGCTTGGTTCCTTTAAAATATGAAGTTATAATGTCATTTATATTGGTAAGAGTTAGCCCTTTAGAGAATACCGACAGACAAGAGTAAGGAATAATATTTTGAGAAGAAGGAGTCACAACATATGTAGGTTCAAAATGATGCCTTGCAGTATCATAGTTGTCACCAATCATTTTGTCAAAATTCAGCTGTTGCGAATCCTGATAAACACCAAGTATTTTACGCGAAAAGTTGTAGCTGTTTTCAATGTCTTCTTTGAAAAGAGTGTATTCCGGTTCTGAAACGACACTTAACCCAATTTTATTATAGTCGATTTCAGAGAGGAAAGGGTAACAGATCATATTCATGACCAGTGGATTTATACCATACTTTTCATTCATTATGTTTTTGAGTTTAAAAGCATACGATCTTGCCTGTTTCTTTGGAGAATCTTCTATGCTTCCATTAGACATAATTATTTCGTCAGGAGAAACGACTTCACTGATATGGCTTTTGTCCCACCCTTTAACTTCTATTATCATGAATCCAACATCTTTTATAAGTAGGCAGAAATCGAATTCTCTGCCTTTTACTTCTCTGTTATAGTAGCAGAGAATATCTTCTGGTAGATTATCCTTTATGCACTGCCAGACTTTCTTTTCTCCCTCATAGTTATCCGGCTGCTTGTCTTTCATTAAAGCCATAATAAAACCCCATTACATATAATTCTAATAATGTATAAACTTATTCAAAGTAATCTTCATTAAGCTTGTATACCGTATACGTTTTAATTTTTTCAAGACCTATACCATACGTGATCATAAGATCGGCTAACAGATCACCATTGATAAGTTTTAGACTTTTTTGTTGTTGATTTTCTGCATAAGTTATCGCTTCTTTTGTAAATGTTGATGTAGTGATGAATACTCCTTTCTGAACATCCTGCATAGCACCAACAAAAGATTGTAGTATCTGCCTGCCAATCGTATTCTTTGGATCATATCTCTTAGCTTGAATATATATTTTACTCAAGCCTAATCTATCTTCAAATATTACGCCGTCGATACCACCATCGTGTGATTTTCCAATTACTTTTCCCGCTTGATCATTTACGCCATATCCCATTTCAAGCAATAGATGTACAACAAGGCTTTCAAAAAAACTTGGGTGGCATGCAAGAATGCGGTCTTTTATCTGGGTTTTCAAGCCATTCTTATAAAAAAGATATGTTTGATCAATCTTTTCCTCTGGTAAAAGATTTTCTTCGGAATATATAATTTTCTTTGGATTGTTTTCGCTATTCGGTTCGTTAGGATCAATTGCCGCATATAGGTCGTGCTTTCCTTTTTTACCTGTAATCTTGAAATACTTAACAGGAGAGGCGCTTGGAAAATTCAAGCCTTCACAATGACAACGTATTTCCGAATTTACAACATTTACAGGATTTTTAGCTCCAAAATTGTATAATCCTTTTTCAATTATTTTTTCATAGGCTTCTTTGGATGTAAGACTTCCGTTTTCTTTTAGAACAATAACAACTGCATCAATAATCCTCAATCCGATCACATCCTATATATTCTTTATTAAAACTGAAATAAACTGGTCAATATCTTTTTTCATTGTGAACTTATTTAGAGATATTCTAAGTATCTTACCAGTCTGATCTTTAAGTCCTAAAGCGTTTATAACATGAGATGGCTCTCCAAGACTGCAGGCAGACCCTGTTGATATTGCGACTTCGTTACTAATACGCTTAATGAATCTTTCGTTATTAAAGTCTTTTTTCATAATTAAAATGCTGATGATTCCTTTTGCTCTGAACTCATCAGGAATAAAAATTTTGATATTATCACAACTCTTAAGTTTAGCGATAAGGTAATTATCCAGCTCACATGTATGATTGTAGTTTTTCTCCATATCACGCATAGCTATTTCAGCCGCTTTACCAAATCCTACAATATTGTGCACTGCAAGTGTGCCAGCACGTATTCCGCTCTCTTGCTCACCACCATGAAGAAGTGCTGTTATTGGAGGAAGTCCGTATTTATCAGATTTGATATATGCACAACCTATTCCTTTGGGGCCGTAGAATTTATGTGCAGACACGGACATGAAATCAACATCAAGATCTTTTACATTGACAGGAAATTTCCCCGCTGCCTGTGTAACATCAGCATGAAACAATACATTGTGACTATGCGCTACTTTGGCTAAATCAGCTATATTATTAATAGTACCGGTTTCGTTATTTACATAAATGAATGAAGCAATGGCTGTTCTGTCAGTAATAGCATCTTCAAACTTTTCTGTTGATATAATCCCATATTTATCGACTTCAACAAATGTAGCATTATAGCCCCTGTCAACTTTGTTGTTAGCAGCAAACAATGACATAGTAGCATCGTTGTTGGAATAAATTTCACCATTTAGATATTTACATACGTTTAAGGTAGCTTTATGTTCGGCGTTTGATGTTATAACATGATTTTTGCCTCCGCAATAATATTTGCTGTAGTCAAGAACTCCCTTAATAATCATATTCGTGCTTTCAGTGGATCCAGCAGTAAAGATTATCTCTTCGCTTTTTGCGCCTAATAAAGTTGCAACCTTAGAACGTGCTTCCTCAACTGCCTGCTTAGCGTTATTTGCCTTGCAGTAATACTTACTAGATGGATTTCCATATTCTTCTTTAAGATACGGAAGCATAGCATCCAGCACTTCTTCATCAATTGGAGATGTGGCTGCGCTATCCAGATATATCATACAGTATCACCAACCCCCAGAACATGAAGAATATACTTATCAACACTACCTGCATGATTGTACATATCAAGAAGCAACTTACTTCCGCGATCAATATGAGCTTTCACATATTTAGGAAAGAATTCATCTTCACCAAGAAATCTTCCCTCAATAAGCTCAAACATGGCTTTAAAGTACTCTTCATTATCACCTGTAATGGTCTGTCTGTTTAAATCCAATCCGTTTGAATCGGATTTAAAATCTTTTACGGATGTCTTTTCTGCGACAGACCATGCAATAGCATGTTTTACCAATGTATATGGCTTAAAATTGGTACGTCTTTCAAGTTCCTCAAATATTTCCTGAGTCTGCTTTGACGTTTTCAATCTAAATATCATTTTATACTCACCTTTAAAAGAAATAACCCTCAGTTACCGTTGTTTTGTTTTCGCTCTGATCGTTTTTAAGCAAATATTCTTTAGATATGTAAGGTTTTATTATAGTATAGTAATCCTTAGTAATCTCTTCATCAGTAGAAAGTATAACAACCTGACTACTGATGTTTGGGAAGAACTTTGATGAAATCTCCTCACGGTGATTAGCATCGATACGAGCATAAGGTGTATCGATGATGAACGGAATATGCTTTCCCGAAATCTGAATAATTGCCCAATAAAGAGCAAGAATGAAAATTTGTCTTTCTCCTTTTGAAAGTGTATTTAAGTCGACCCTTCTATAGAGCTCTATCTCTTCATTATTATTATCACAGGAGAGAATAGCATCTTTAAGACCCTCTGCTTCATTAACAGAGAAGTGTCTGCAAAGCTTTCTTACGCTTTCACTACCAATAATAGCCAAGAAGTCCTTAACACCAACATTGACTATAAGTGATCTTAGCTCATCCATAGTAAATTGCTGCGTTTGAAACAAATCAAACTTGAAATTTTCTGAGATCTCAATTATAGAAATAAGATTATCTTTACGATAGATTTGCTGAAGATTCTCTATTATCTTTTTAGACAGTTGTTTACGTATACTGATCATACTGTCGCTAATCAAGCGCTCCATCATCTGTGAAATACTTGTACTAAGATCCAACACATGTCTTTTCTGGGCGTTGTCGCGTATCTTTTCGCGCAACGAGTTAAGTTCAGAATTAAGCACCTGTAACTTTGATTCAAGTTCTATCTTTTCGTTTTTCTTTTGTAAAGATTCAAGCTCCAAACGTTCTATGTCCTGTTTAGAACGTTCTATCTCATCTGTATATTTTTTGGCATCTTCCTCAGACAAGGCATTTTTTAATCTTTTCCTGATAGACCTAACTCTCTTGTCCATTTTATCTTTATCATTTATCTTTTTTGTAAACTCTTTTGAATCAAATGACGTAACTGCATCAGCAAGATTTAATACCTGTCCCATTTCAGCCTTTGAAAAATCAAATATCATCTCATCAAAGGCTCCATTAGCCACTTCGAATTTTTTCACTATAGCTTCATAAAGAGCTTCAGAAATACCGTTGTCTTTTTTTGTTTTATCAGCAACGATATTGCTGATGAACTCTTTGGAAAGCATATTGATGATATACTCGTGAATTGAAGCCTTCTCCTCATACTTGATCTGTTGTTTTAACTGAGAAATCATGTCTTTCATAATGAAAAACGGCATCAAATCTTCAAAAAACGACTTTATTTCCTGCGCAATGACCTCTCGTTCTTTATCATATTTAAGTACATTTTTTTCAAGTATTTTAACTTCTTCCGGCGGTAGTCCTCCAGAACGAACAAACTCCGTTTCACGCTGCTCAATAATGGTCCGAAGAGTACTCATCTTCTGCATATTATCGTTAAGTATGGATTCGCACGCAGTTATTGCTTTTTCAGTTTCAGCAATCTTATCAACTAAGTTTTGATACTGATCATTAAGATCAATTTCTTCTTTGCTTTCTATTCTACCATTATAATTTCTGCAGAAATGCTGCAATATTTCAAAATCATCAATGCCGCACATTGTTAGCAAAGCATTTTTTACATACTTGTTATATCCATCAGAAGCAAATATAGTACCGACTTCTTCACCATCAAAAAGGAAAAACTCAAACAAATCAATTGGAATGATATTTAAAATATAGCTTTCGAATAGTATTCTATCAGTATATTCAAGAGGTTTGTTTCCTTCATAAACACTATAAGATTCTTCTATTTTAGAGTCAATAATATGCCAATTGCGATTAATTGTATAATATTTTATTTCTCTCTCTTTTTTTACCTTTACTTCTATAGAAATTCCTGATGTAAATGGTTGCGTTTGAAATGCTTTATCGTTTATAAATCCCCTGATTTTCTTGCTATAAAAAGTATTATTACCAGTATAACCAAAAGCTAAAGGACCATAAAGCGCAATTTTAATAGCTGTGAAGATAGATGTTTTTCCTGCACCGTTAAGACCACCTATCAGTATTATAGGCTGTTCTTTTTTTACGGTGAAGTCAAATACAGTTTTGCCCTCATAGGAGCTAAAATTAACAAGCACCAGTTTCGTTATCTGCATTTTCTATCTCCTTCAGTATATCAAAATGAAGCCACTGCTGATTCAAAAGTTTTTCAAGATCCTTACGCATTATTTTCGGATTTGAATAGTTTTTGTTTTGGTGGACTGATAATAAAAGATTCTTTACAAGTTCACTCGGGACATTATATTCTTCGCACATATTTTCAATACTGTCAACAATATCTGCCTTTATAAGTGCTTCTTTATAACTATCCCAAGGGAGTTTTTCACCTGTAAGATCATAGTATAGATCAACTAATACTCTGCGTGAAAGATCCAGCTCACGATCCCATATTTCATCTATTGCTCTAAGTTCATCGAGAGTAATTAGCTCATAATTGATAGCTTTCTGTGTTTCAATAAGTTTCGTAAGGATAAGTTTTCTTGCTTCCCAGGTAAATGGGCCATACCCTTTATTTCCATGCTTATCCGCATAAACAGTGCCATCCCTATGCTTTTTTTCTCGATATTTATCAACGTCTCTTATACTCATGAGCCATGTTCTAAACTCTGCTAACGGAATCAACTCGCGGTGTCCTGCTTTAATAAACCCATTGAGTGATTTGTCCTCTTTAACAACAGTGCAACACCAACAGCCAAATCTTGACTGACCACAACTCTGTGTTTGTCCTGAATTCGACATTCCTGCAAACGGACATTCGCCGCTATCAGCATCAGAATATAAGGCAACAAGTTCACTATTATCTGATCCCCACGGGGTTTTGCCACTATTGTGTTCAAGAAGAACTGTCCATACATCTTCAGTAGTCAGTTCAACTATCGGATTATAGACATATGCATTTGGGATAGTTTCATGTCTGTTAAGCATACGTGTTGTAAGTTCACGACCCTCAATACGCCGTTTTCTAGCAATACTTTCAGCTTTACGTACACCTAGAAGAACTATGACTTCCTTGTCTTCCTCAGCCATGATTGCTTTTATCTTATCAGCACTTGGTTTAATCTTAAGTCTGTCAGTACACCATCTGAATGTACCATTCATTCTTGGTGTAGGAAAGCCTTTACCAATAATATTCGTCCAGAATGTATTGTTGAATTTTGGAGTTACCATGCACGACTTAATAGGGAGCCTGTCTTTTGCAGCAGCTTCTCCGAGAAGGTTATTCATTTTGTTAAGATATATCTTAATCAAAGGATTTTCAATAAGTGTATCAGAGGATATTATGTAAACATTCTTGTGCCTATGCTGTGGAGCAAGTGACTTAAGCATTTCATAGACCAGTTCTACCACAGTAGTGGAATCTTTTCCTCCACTATATCCAATAATCCACGGTCGGTCATCTGACCGATAAACATATTTAATCTCATTTAATAGTTCCTCATAGGAAACTATATCAAAATAGCTACTCATTATATCTAATCAACCATTTCTACAAAATTGGGTACAAATATACTATTTTATTATACACTATTTCCCGCTTTTTGTCAATGAGCGTTAAAACAATTAAATATTTTACCAAATTTAACGCTGATTATGCTAAACAAGTATTCTTCAGGCTGTCTTCACTAAGCAAAAACCAATTTTCGGTGGAAATACTTACGAAAAAAACCACAATGGTAATGGTTGAACCCTTATCATTGTGGTTTTTAAACTTATTTTTTCATAGTAAATTTACAGTATATTTTATAATTTACATATATAGTATGTTAACTGCTTGCAATAAGATGTCCTTTGCTTATGGTAAAATCAAGAAAAACTCTATTTATTAGAGTCGAGCGATTTAGATTTCTTATTATGATCCCGTTTGTTACCGCAATTTGTTCTCTTAGAATCTCCCAACGATATAAGAAAAAATGTATCACATTTTTCGCATCGTTTATAAGTTTTATCTGCTTTGTAACAAAACGCCAGCGAGTAATATAAAGCTTCAAGAAGAGTGTTGAATTTGATTTTCAAACAATGAGTGTTAAGCGGGTCAAATTGTACAGTCACATTTTGGATATTGTAATTTATCTCTGTCTTGACAACATCTGTCGCTATCTTTATCAAAGCATCTCTCATATCTTCATTAATATTATCATAATTCGTTTTTTCTTCATCTTGGTGCTTTATTCCTTTCACGGAACAGCCTTCTATCAGTCCGACGCCTAGTGAATACGCCTGTATAAAAGAAGCTATTCTGAGATCTTTACGAGTTCTTATGAGATGTTTATTTTTATTTCTGTCATTATTAAAAATCAATGTGTTCTGGCAGAATAGCCAATTTTGGTTTGTCGGATCTTCGATCACGGTCTTTCCTGTAGAATTTCTGAGCATTTCATTAAATTCGTTTACAACTTTATTGCCATCAATTTTTTTATTCTTGAAGCCTGAATCTGTATCATCTTTAGTATCCTCAGAGTTTGAATTATCGTTAACTTTTTTTCCGAATGCCATATTCATATTATCCATCCATTGCTTAAAATCGGCATTTTCAGTATTTAGATCAAAAAACATATCATCGTCGCTATACACTTCTTTTAAACTCCAACTTCCATATTCTTCGGATGGAATATAAGCATTGATCAATAGGCGATAATAGTTATCTTCATAAGATCTATATGTAAAGTTTTTCATTTGTATCTCTATTGTGGGACACGTTAACAGCATTAACGTAAGGCCAAGAACTTTTTCAAATGTACTGCCCTTTGAACCTATGTGTTTTTCCTTTTGACCATCTGTTAACGCTGATTTTTTCAGTATGGATAATTCTGTGATCAGTTCGGCGACAGTCTTAAGTCGTTTTATGATCGAAACAACATCCTCATATTTTACATCTTCGCTGTCATATACAGGAAAAAGAAATCCATATCTGTTTATCAATCCGAATAAACTGTTTTTGTCTTCTTCTTTATATTCTAATTCTGCATTCAGAAATTTTTCAAGAATACTTTTGCTAGCAGCATGCTCTTTGGCACATACCAGACCATAGTCAGAAATTGTTCCTTTCTTATTAGGATACACAAATTGAAAATGTTTCTCTTCAGGTATCATATTCGATGATCCATCGTTGCCGGATTTCGGATCTAAAAGCATCATTTGTGTTCTGTTATTTGTTAGCAGACTTGAAAGCTCAATATAGTCGTTTTTAGACGCTTTGCATTGCGGATAATCAAACGATGCCTCTTCCAAAACCTTCAAATCAAAATTAAGTATTTTTTCACATTCTTTTTTTGTCATAGCATTTCCCTTCATAATATTGATTTTTATTTTCAGATTATATATATTTCTGATTTTTTACTGTCTTTAAATTTAATATTAGCACGATTTTCTTACGGAATATTATATAAAAAATACGGATAGTGTAAATATTGAAAAAAAGGCAATGGTTGCGTGATCCTTTCTGCTGTGATATAATACAGTAAACTAAAATTCGAAAGGATCTTACTTATGATAATAAGAAATTACCCCAAAGGCTACTCAGCAGGTCCGGACGGTATCTACTATCACGGCGAGCATTTTTCAAACGCTCTTATAGAAATAACCGATTACTACGAAGTAAAGTCATTGACGGCAGATGTCCCAGGTGACTGCTATGTAGAGGTCGCATTTAAGGTCGGCGAAAAAATCTACACGGCGGTAATTCCGTGCAGCGGTCTTGAAAAAGCTATGCGATTTATCCCTCGTAATGAGGTCAAATTTAATAAAAGAGAAAGCACCTGCAACGATTTTTTGTCGGGAACTATTAAAGGAGCTATTTTTGATGTGGAACACCGAATCAGATATTCTCTCGACCAGGGCTATAATTGCTTTCCCGCAGAGAAAGATTCCGATGCGCATTACGTTTTTCTGCTTGGCAACTGCATTATTGGCGATACGGAACGTATAGGCGTTGATATAGCCCCGCAGAACGAAGCCCTCGCAAAATTTAAACGCCCGCTGTCAACGCAAAATGCTGAATTTATGCCGTGGGTATCGGATTTTCTTGATTCAGATAATATACCCGGCGTATTGCTTATGGCGGCACTTACGCCATTCATAATGCCACTTATAGATGAATCGCAAAGAAGCAGATTTGAGTTCAACACTTACGTTTACGGCGATTCGGGTTCGGGAAAATCTGCGATAACCAAACTGCTTGTAGATTATTTTGAGGGCAGTCCCAACATTATAAATCTGCACAGCAATAAAAGCGAGATCGACAAGATATTCGAGTACAAGCATTGTTGCGTGGCAATTGACGACCTCTGCGGCACTGATTCCAACAGAGAAAGAGAGAATAACGAACAGAAACTTTCGGAAAATCTCAAACGTGTTCAAACTCCGGGGCAGATAGTCCGTGACGGCAAGAGGATCAAAAATGAAAGTATGCTTTTTGTGACGGGTGAATATCTGCTTAAAAGTTCAAGTACGCTGAATCGCTGTCTTGTAGTGAATCTTAAAGATCCGATACCACCGAAGGAGATCAACAAGCTTTGCCAAAATAAAGATCAGTATCTTGAAATGGTGCGGTGCTTTATCGAGTGGGTCTGCAAAAACTATGACAGACTCAGCAAAAATCTAAACAGCAGGCTTAGCGATGTAAAAAATCACAAAAGCAAGGCTGCGAGATATTCGGGCTTTAACCGAAACTATGCTATAAAGTCCTTACTGTTTTGCACCTGCGATATATTTTGTGAGTTTATCAGAAGCGTTTCGAACGATGATATGACAATGATCACAAGGCGCCGTTCTATCGAAAACTCTATCGAAGCACAGATAGATGACACATTGCGTCACCTTGAAAACCGCAGCAGCGAATATGCATCCTCTCGAAACATAGTCGAGAAAGCCGCCGCCGCTATTTTAAATTCGAAAAACGTCTATGACGATATTAAAGTTTTTCGTAACGCAATATGTTTTGACGAAGGTCCTCGTTATTACGATGATCAGCTTGAGGGAAGCTTTATCATTAGCGGAGAGGAACTGAAAAAAATTTTTTCGTCAAGGCTTTCTGCAAAGTCCATAGGTGAAGCCCTTGCAGACGAGAACATGCTTATTCTGTCAAAAGACGGAAGCAGAACATACCCTATCAGAAAGCAGGGCAAGTCGAAAGACAAATGGACGAAAAAGTTTTATCATATAAACGCCGATGCGCTAAAAGAGTATGCCCCTTGTTCCGATGAAACGGAAGATAAAAAGCCTAAAAAGCCTAAAAAGCGTGAACCGGGCATGTTCCCGCTACCAAAACAGTATGGAGTCTGGAACAAACGGAAAAAGCAATGATTTAACTTATACATTATTTTCAAGATACCAAGGAGGTAAACAATTATGGATATGGTCAGAGAAAGGGAACTGAACGTTCCTATATTTCAAAAGCAAAACCTCACTATCGAGGAAGCCGCCGTTTATTCAAACATCGGTCAGCACAAGCTGAGAGAACTCACGGCGGACGAACGCTGTCCGTTCGTTTTGTGGGTGGGCAACAAAAGGCTTATAAAGCGCAGGCAGTTTGACGAAAGCACATAAAACCGCCCTTTGAGAAAGGGATTTCTCCTCTCTCAAAGGGCAGGTTGGCAAACTGGAAGTTTACTTTCCATATTTTTATTATTTAGTAAGATTCAATAATTCTTGAACCTTTTCTCGATATTCTTGGTTGTAATCTAACCATATTTCTGTATGTTCACTATCAGTTACCGTCCAAATCATTTTAATTTCTTCATTTTGTATTGAATCATATATTTCTTGTCCCATAAACTGTGGGGTTAATGTATCTGCTTCACTGTTTATTACCAAAACCGGAATTTCAATATCTGCAATTTTGTCACATACATTTGCATCATCATAACTAAATCCCAATTTCATTTTGTTGATAATGTTGCCACAGAATGTCATGTAAGATATAGGCAATCCAATATCCATCTTTCTCATTTCTTCTTCTACCATCCATTTCATATCACTAACCGGGCAGTCTAGAATCAGAAAATCCACTTTGTTTTCAACATCCTTATCTCCCATTGCTAATCCTGCAGTTGCTCCACCAAACGATGTACCCCATATTCCTATCACTTGCTCCGGTGCATAGCTATAGACATAATCAATGTAATCAATCAAATCATATTTTTCCCAGTATCCAAATGTAGTATATTGAGCTGTATTTTCGTTGCTACTTCTCTGGTCATAAGTCAATACATTATATCCTTTCTGCAAAAACATTTCTGCTAAAGGATAATTGGTATAACGATTTCCACCAAGACCATGCACTAAAATAACTGTTGGATTATTCTTATCTCCTTCTTCACCAAGAGCATATATGTAATCTGCCGGTATCATATGTTCATCAAAAGTTGAAGTGATTTCAACTTTTTCTATAGTATATGTACTGCAGAAAACATCATAATCCATATTATATCTTTCCCAAAAACTATCTTTCACTTTTGAAGTATCTTCACAAGTAACCAATTGAGTAGACCCCATGAAAACTTGCGTCCCTATAAAATAGGACATTCCCACAAACAAAAGTAAAATAATTATAACTATTATCAACAATATTTTTGTCCATTTCTTCATCGTTTTCTCCTAAAAATTCCGATTTGTATTTCCATTCATTTTAGAAAATGGGCAATCCCGATCAGAATTGCCCATTACTTCAATAAATTATACTATTAGCTTTATTCCAACGTCTTCATTGTAGGGAACAACAGCACATCTCTAATAGCCGGTGAGTTAGTCAGCAGCATAACAAGTCTGTCTATGCCGTAACCAATACCGCCTGTAGGTGGCATGCCTATCTCCAAAGCCCTCAGGAAGTCCTCGTCTGTGTGGTTTGCTTCCTCGTCACCCTGCTTCAATGCCTCTTCCTGTGCCGCAAATCTCTCACGCTGATCTATCGGATCGTTCAGCTCTGAGTATGCGTTGCACATCTCTCTGCCTGTGATGAAAAGCTCAAATCTTTCTACATAATCAGGATTCTCAGGCTTCTTCTTTGTAAGTGGAGAAATCTCGATAGGGTGATCCATTATGAATGTAGGCTGAATAAGATGCTCCTCAACATATTCCTCAAAGAACAGGTTGAGTATGTCGCCCCTCTTGTGCCTTGCCTCATATTCAATGTGATGCTCGTCTGCAAGTGCCTTTGCCTCTTCTGTTGTGGCTACCTGTGAGAAATCAACTCCCGAATACTTCTTAACAGCGTCGATCATTGTCATTCTCTCAAACGGCTTGCCAAGGTCTATCATTACGTCACCGTATGGTACGCAAGTTGTGCCGCATACCTCCTGAGCAACGTGCCTGAACATATTCTCCGTCAGATCCATCATGCCATAGTAATCTGTGTATGCCTGATAAAGCTCCATAAGAGTGAACTCAGGATTGTGTCTTGCGTCAACACCCTCGTTTCTGAATACTCTGCCGATCTCGTATACTCTCTCAAGTCCGCCGACAATAAGTCTTTTCAGATAAAGCTCAAGAGAAATTCTAAGCTTAACGTCCTCGTCAAGTGCGTTGTAGTGTGTTTCAAATGGTCTTGCGGCAGCTCCGCCTGCGTTAGATACCAGCATTGGAGTTTCAACTTCCATGAAGCCCTGTCCGTCAAGATATCTTCTGATAGATGAAATTATCTGTGACCTCTTTATAAATGTGTCCTTTACCTCAGGATTGCATATAAGGTCTGTGTATCTCTGTCTGTATCTAGTGTCCTGATCCTTCAGACCATGCCACTTCTCAGGCAAAGGCAGAAGCGACTTTGAAAGCAGTACGAACTTCTGAGCGTGAATTGATATCTCGCCCATTTTTGTTCTGAATACAAAGCCCTCAATACCAACGATATCACCGATATCGCCCTTCTTGTAATCGTCAAATTCTTCCTTGCCGATCTCGTTCATTCTCAGATAGACCTGAACCTTGTCGCTCTTATCTCTCAGGTCGAAAAAGCTTGCCTTGCCCATAAGACGTCTTGACATTACTCTGCCTGCAACGCTTACTGTTATGCGGTTTGCCTCGAGAAGCTCCTTGAGCTTTTCTTCGTCTTCGCCTGCCTGCTCCTTAAGCTCAGCCTCAAGCTTTTCATACTGTGCTTTAGCCTCGGCACAGCTTGCCGTAACGTCATACTTTGTTATCTCAAATGGATTCTTGCCCTTGGATTTCAGTTCCTCCAGCTTGTCCATTCTTATCTTCTTTAAGCTGTTTATGTCCTCCTGAGTAAGCTCTTCCTCAGGAGCGTTTGTGCGGTTTTCCTCGCTCATTTATATTTTCCTTTCCGTGTGTTTTGTAAGTGGTCTGTTACTTTGAAATGTCGATGACCTCGAATTTCAGCAGACCGGCAGGTGTCTCAGCCTCGAAAATGTCGCCTACCTTGTGCTTGAGTGCAGCCTTGCCTATAGGTGACTCGTCAGAGATCTTGCCGTTGTCAGGGTCAGACTCAGTTGAACCTACTATCTGAAGATCCTCGATCTCGTCAAGCTCGATATCCTTTATCTTGATGATAGAGCCTACACCTATCTCGTTTACAGAAATATCATCGTCCTCAACGACAGTTGCGTTTGAAATGAGAAGCTCTAACTCATTGATCTTTGATTCAAGGATAGCCTGCTCGTTCTTAGCCTCGTCGTACTCAGCATTCTCGGAAAGGTCTCCGAAAGAACGTGCTTCTTTAAGCTTCTGAGCAACTTCACGTCTTTTTACTGTAATAAGGTATTCAAGTTCCTCCTGCAATTTAGCATAACCTGCTTTTGAAACAGTCTTAGAAATAGCTGCCATAATTAAACACTCCTATATCAATATAATTTTATACGGGTACTATCAACTTAATATTATACACGATTTGCCCTCTTTTGTCAAGGTCGGAAGCCGTCGCAAACGGGCTTTTTTGCACCTTTGGACAGCCTGCACGATTTTACATTTTGCACAAATTTTCACCTCTGACAGCGTGTTAGGATATTGAAAATAATAATAGTATGATCTATAATTATCTTATGATAAAACAAGTTATGAAAAAACATAGGAGGAAATTTTCATGCCAAACCCTATTTTGCCTGCGTGGGAGTATATCCCTGACGGCGAGCCGAGAGTTTTCGGCGACAGAGTTTATCTTTACGGCTCACATGACAGAGCTGCTCAAAGCGATTTTTGCGACTATAAACTGAAAGTCTGGTCTGCGCCCCTTGACGACCTTAACAATTGGGTCTGCCACGGACACAGCTTCCATACCCGTGATGACCGTGACCATAAGTCCGATACCGAGGGAATGGCCGACCGCAAGCTGTTCGCTCCGGACGTTATAGAAAAGGACGGCAGGTATTATCTCTATGCCTATATAGTCGGCTCAAAGGGCGTTGTTGGCGTGTCCGATAAGCCCGAAGGCCCTTTCAAGCTCCTTTCTCAGTATAAATATGACCCTGAGGACGCAGGCGATGACGGCATTTATAATGATGCAGGCGTGCTTGTTGATGACGACGGAAGCGTGTATATTTATTACGGCTTCACAGAATCCAACTTCAACGAGATAGACCCTGCTGATATGTATACTATTAAAAAGGGAAGCTACAAAAGAGCGGTCATTGACGACAGCGACAATGCACCGCAGGAACAGCGCTTCTTCGAGGCAAGCTCCCCGAGGAAAATCGGAGATACATACTATCTTATATATTCCCCGTGCGTTGGAAGCAGGCTTGCCTATGCCACATCAGACAAGCCGCAAGGTCCGTTCAAATATCGTGGATATATAATAGACAACGGCGTTGATTTCCCAGGTGGAAATGACCACGGCTCAGTGTGCGATATAAACGGTCAGTGGTATATTTTCTATCACAGAATGACAAACAACACCATAATGTCAAGACGTGCCTGCGTCGAGAAAATAGAGATCCTCCCTGACGGAACGATACCGACAGTGGAAATGACCTCGCTTGGCTTTGAAGACAGCCTTGACCCTTTCAAACCTTATCCTGCGGATATAGCCTGCGTGCTGAAAGGCGGTTGTTTTATCACCGAAAAGGACATCTTCACAAGAAGTATCGTGAACATCACCCATGGCAACGTTATGGGCTATAAGTATTTTGATTTTGGCGAGGACTTTTCCTCAAAGACCATGAAGATAGCCCTGAAAGTCAGGGGAATGGGAACTGTTGCAAAGGTGGCGGTCTATGCTGATGACTATGAGAACAGCGAGCCTGTAGGCTATGTTGATATTGGCACAGGCGACGGAGTTTATACAGGAGTAATCAAGTCCCTTACTGGCAGACATTCTATCTATTTTGTGCCTACAGCTTTTTCAGATGAGCTTGCCGATTGGATAGCAGGTTATTTCAAAAACAAGCCGCTTTTTGAACTTGAAGAATTTGTATTTATGAAATAGGAGGGAATAATATGAGAACTATCAAAGCTATCTCGCTTCTTATCGCGGCGGTCATGGGCTGTACTGCACTGCTTGCAGGCTGTGGAAAGGGAAGCGACAGCTCATCAAAGGCAGAGAAGGGTGCAAAGACCTCTGATGACGGAAGCATAAACAAAGACCTTACTGCAACCGAGCTTGCAAGACTTCTGGGCAACGGCACAAACCTCGGCAACACAATGGAGGCATACGGTCATAAAAGCTATTCTGCCGACACCGACCCTGAAAGCTTTGAAACTCTCTGGGGTCAGCCTGTCACAACGGAAGAAATGATAAAGGGCATGAAAGCAAGCGGTTTTGACTCTCTCCGTGTGCCTGTGGCATGGACAAACGCAATGGAGTATGAAAAAGGCGATTACACCATAAATGAAGCCTATCTCGACAGAGTGGAGAAGATAATAAACTACGCTTTGGATAATGATATGTATGTTATCATAAACGACCACTGGGACGGAAGCTGGTGGGGAATGTTCGGTTCTTCCGAGCAGAGCGACGTTAACAAGGCGTTTGAAATGTATAAGTCCATGTGGACGCAGATAGCGAACAGATATAAAAAATACTCCGACAGACTTATATTTGAGGGTGCAAACGAAGAGCTTGGTGACAGACTCAATGACACAGACGTGTGCAAAAACTCAGGCTCGCTTTCAAAAGCCGAGTGCTATGAAATGGCCAACAAGATAAATCAGACCTTTGTTGACACTGTTCGTGCAACAGGCGGAAACAACGAACAGCGTTTTCTTCTTATCGCAGGCTACAATACCGATATAACAATGACCTGCTCAGACAAGTTCCAGATGCCAACAGACACCGCAAAGGATAAGCTTCTGCTTTCTGTTCATTACTATACTCCATGGGATTATTGCGGAACAAAGGGTCGCTCAGACTGGGGAACAAAGTCAGACTATGAGGAGCAGAACAGACTTTTCAAGAACATGACAAAGTATTCCGAGCAGGGCTACGGCATAATAATAGGCGAATATGCAGTGCTTACAAACGGCGGTGACGTAAAGAAAGGCACTGACAAGTTTATTAACAACCTTCTCGATAACTGCGACGCCTACGGCTTTGCACCATTCCTTTGGGATTGCAGTGATTTCTTCTCCCGTTCAGAGCTTAAAATGCGTGATGAAACTGTGGCAAAGATATTTGATGAAAGACGCCGTGATAACCAGTCTTCGATGACAGTGGAGGAGGAAAGAGCCGCTGCTGTAAAGAAGCTTGATGAAACTCTTGCAGCCGCACCTGAAAAGCTAACAGATGATACCGCACCGCAGGCTGACGAGAACACAGCGGTGGCATGGATAATGTATCAGAGTGCAGATTTTTCCGTATGCTACAGCGTTGGTGACGAGTATGACCCGGCTTCAAAGAGCGACGGAGTTATCGCAGAAAACGCAGTTATAGACGGTGAGGGAACTTACACAGTAAGCCTTGATATGACATCAAACAACGCCAACGGCATTGCATTCTCGGCTCTGGGTATCGCAAACGGTGAAAAGCTTTATCCGGGCTATATCGCAACTATTGACGAGATAAAGATAAACGGTGAAGCTGTTGAAACCACAGCGGAGGGCTACACCACATCTGACGACCAGCTTTGCACAAGAGTGAACCTTGTAAATCAGTGGGTATCCACACCGCCTGAGGACGCAAGGATAGCAGGCGGTGACCTTTCAAAAGCTTCTCCAACAATACTTGACTATGCAGGAAAGATAAACACCCTCGAAATAACATTCACATACGCTCCTGCGGCATAAACTAAGCAATATAAAAACGGCAGTTCAGCATCAAGCTGTTCTGCCGTTTTGGTTTGTGAAATATCAGAACTGCGAATTAGTCCAGTCCACAATACTTTGGATAGACTTATCACGCTTGTTAATGAACGCTCTTATGCAGTCTGAAGAAGCATATCCTCCATGAAGCGCTTCTTCAGCCGAGCCTGTTTCCGGGTATCTTGCAAAGAACTGCTCATAAAGAGGGGAATATATGCTCTCAAATTCTGCGAGCCTTTCAAGCGCCTTTTCTTTTTCAAACGTACCCTCAGACATCTTTAAAAGCCTGTCATTGAAATCGTTCCTGAAATCTTCGTTTGACATAAGATAAGCAAAACTCAGAACCGCAGGATTTTTCGTGTCCGTGTCAAGCAGTCCCTTTGGCTTGTAGTTATCCTCTTTCATGGTGTTCGTCCATGCGTCGCCCTCGCCGCTCACTCCACCAAACTCAACGTCATAGAACATGAAACGCCATTTGCCGTCTGCATATTCGTTGGAACTGTCTGTGTTCTGTACCTTCCACATTGACCAGTTTTTGCCCGGCCAATCCCACTTGTTGTTTATCCAGACCTCTGCAAGGAAATAATCTCTCACGCTGTCCGTGTCAACAAGCTTTGAGAACTCCTCATAATCTGCCTGTGCGGATAAGTCTTTGTGAGAAGCGAAGAAATCTGTAAGCTCCTTGAAGAAATATCCCTCGTCTTTTTCTCCCTCCGGAAGCTTGCCCTCGTCAAGCTTGTAGCCGCTCTGATAGGTTTCTGCGTCGCCTTTGTAGACCACCACATCGTCTTTGTTCACACTGTAGTGGCTTTCAAAATAATTGTCGGAATAGTCTTCCTCCAGCACATAAAGTCCCCAGTATTCGCCATTCAGATAAACAACGCATGGACGTGAAGCCTTTGTTGAGCCGTCAAGCTCTGTCATAAGACTCTGCCAATAGGTGTCATTGAATTTTGCTGTAAAAGCGCAATTTCCACCTGCACGGAGAGTTAGCGTCTTAAAGCTGTCGATAGTTTCATCAGATGCGTTTTTCAGCCCCTCAAAGACCTCATAGTTAAACTTCTTTTCACCATATTTCTTTCTGGCGTAAAGCCTGAATCCCTTTTGCAAGTCGGAGCGTGAATAGTTTCCCTGTATCCTTATGCCGCAATCCTGTGACAAAGCGTTCGTCACATTTCCCTCGGCTGAAATCTCGTTAAGCTCGATGTGACAGTCACGTTCCCATTCCTTGCCACGCTGTTTGTAGTTTGCGTCAAGCTGTCTTGCAGTTTCGTTTTCTATGCTTTCTCCGCTGGCTTTATAGTCCTCCAGTGCTTTGTTGAAAATATCTCCCTTGACGTAAATGCCGATCTTGCTGTCGAAAAGGTCAGCGTAGTCCATTGTGATGTTCATTACCGCAAGGTCATGCCCAGCCGCTTCACAGCTTTCTTTAAGTCCTTTTATATGCTCCTCTGCACTTCCTATGTAAAAGCTGCCTGAGAAGCTTTTTGAAACGCTTCCGTCGCTTTTTTCGCTTGACGCTCTTATGACAGTGCATTTGTCCACCGCATTGTCAGAAGGTGCTTTTTTGTTGCACCAGAAATCCCCCTCGCCAAAGCTGAACTCATTGAAATTTCCTGATATCATTTCTGTCGGCACGGCTGAAACCACATTAGGGTCATTGCTCCTGTCTTTTATCTCTATAGGGGCAGTGTATTCTTCTCTCGTGGCAGAGGTCCTAGGGTCTGTGCCGTCAGTAGTGTAGTATATCTTCTCACCCTCGTTTGCGGTAAGCTCAAGGCTGAAACCGCTGTCATAAAAGCCGCTTTCCTGCGAAAAGCCTATCACGCTGTCATTGAGGTCAAACTCAGGCTTGTCTGTTTCAGGCTCGGTGGTGGTATTATCATAGTCTGAAATACTGCTGTCCGCTTTGTCGGAGCTTTCAGCCGCTTTTGATGAAGCCTGTGAACCGTCCACACCCTTTGAACAGCCTGACAGCATAAGCACTGCGGCCATAAGGCATAATATTTTTCTTGCGTTCATATATTTCCTGCTTTCTGTTTTATGTAAACGTTTTACTTTGCACATATGATTGTACCATAACAAAGCTGTGAAAGCAATAGAAACGCATGATTTTTGGCATTTGCAACTGTTTAAAGCCTGTTTGTTTGTCTATTATGGATATAAAAAGCGACATGAAAAAGCGTCGGATAAACTACCCGACGCTTTGTGTATTGTATTTTAAATTATTGTTTGTTTTTATTGTAGATTATCATAAGCCCTTTGAGCAGAAGCTCATCGTCAATGACGATGTCACGCTTGCAGTAAGGAACTATTATCTTTGCCACACCGCCTGTGGAAACCACAGTGCATTTCTCACCAAGCTCGTTTTCTATCCTCTCGATAACGCCGTCAATGCTTGCGGCGTTGCTGTGGATTATACCGCTCTTCATACAGTCGATAGTATTAGTGCCTATGACCTTTTTAGGCGGTACAAGGCTGATGAAAGGAAGCTGTGAAGCTTTGCCCGAAAGCGAGTCGAGGGAAGTTCTGAGTCCCGGTATTATCATTCCGCCTATGAAATTCTTTTCCTTGTCTATTACTGATATGGTAGTAGCAGTGCCCATATCTATCATTATGATAGGCACAGGGTAGAGGTTTATCGCCGCAACTGCGTCTGCAACTCTGTCGCTTCCAAGCTGTGCAGGATTGTCGAGATTTATCTTAAGTCCCGTCTTTATTCCGGGCCCTACCACCATGATGCGCTTTTTGATAAGCCTCTCCATTGCCTCTTTCATCGTGAGGGTAACAGACGGCACGACCGATGAGATTATGCCGCCCCTGAAATCTGACATATCTATAGAATGTATCTCAAGAATGTTCTTGAGCATTATGGCATATTCAAGTGCCGTGGACTGCTGATTTGTAGAAAGTCTTTCAACAAAAAGTATCCTGTCGCTTTCAAAACAGCCCATTACTATGTTAGTGTTTCCTATATCGACCGCTAAAACCATTTGTATGTTATCCTTTCGGTGAATTTATGCCTGCGCTTTGTTTTTGCTGGGTATGAACCTTGCCTTATAAAGTGCAGCACCCACTGTACCTGTAACAAATGTACATACAGCCATTTCGACCAGAGCGTTTATGCCTACAAAGGTGCAGATGAATACTATGATATTCTTTCCGCCCATAAGCTCTTTTACATAATCGGTGTTGCCGAAAAGCAAAACAAGCGCACTCATAAAGAACGCAGTGTTCAGAAATGCAGTGCAAAAGCCCGTAACAGCATATGAAACATAATTGCTTGTTACCTTGCTCATGCCTTTGGCAATAAATCCTACGATAATGCCGTCAAGAAGTCTTGGTACAAATCGCTGAACGAAAGCCAGGACCGGATCGATCGCTACAAGTGCTGCACCCATTCCGCTTGGCACGCCAATTCCGAAACACTGCAAAAAGCTGAGCAGTCCGAAAACTCCTCCAATGACTGCACTTCCCACAGGGCCTACCGTTACAGCCGCTATGGCAATAGGAATTACGTTGAGAGTAATTACCAGCGGTCCGATAGGTATAGAACCGATAGGAGTGAACGAGAAGATCATTGTGAGAGCTGTCATCAATCCCAGTATCACCAATGATTTTGTGTTGACCTTTGTTTTCATATTAAATTTCCTCCTTGTTATTATTCCTCCATCTTGGGAGGATACAATACAATACCAGTATATTATATCACATTTTTTCGCATATTTCCATAGCTTAAGCAAATTTTTTATGAATTTTTTTATCTTCATAAACAGGAATATCTTCGCACTCACAAATGTATAATTTATTAACAAAAGAAAACAAAATAAGCACTGCGAAATTCCATATAGTGCAAACAAAATCGTGATTTTTCATGTAATTGTGATATTTTTTTCACCTGTTTTACACATTCATATGTACATTTAGCTATATGCACATACTTATATATGCTATGTAAAAGTTAATAATTAATAGAATATTCATAGATTATGTTAGAATAGTTCATTGACATTTTGTATAATTAAAACCAAGCAAAGAGAAAATTTGTGTGAGATTTACACAAACCTCTTTGAACACATTATTACATTACATATAGGAGGAATTAGAAATGAGATTTACATTACCAAGAGACCTTTATCACGGCAAGGGAGCATTGGAGAACCTGAAAACACTGAAAGGTAAGAAAGCTATCATCGTAGTCGGCGGCGGCTCAATGAAGAGAAACGGTTTTCTCCAGAAGGCAGAAGCTTATCTGAAAGAGGCTGGAATGGAAGTTAAGCTTCTTGAGGGCGTAGAGCCAGACCCTTCTGTAACAACAGTTATGAACGGTGCAAAGGTCATGCTCGAATTTGAGCCTGATTGGATCGTAGCAATGGGCGGCGGCTCACCTATCGACGCTGCAAAGGCTATGTGGATCAAGTATGAGTATCCTGACTGCACATTTGAAGATATGTGTAAGGTATTCGGTATCCCTGAGCTGAGAAAGAAAGCACACTTCTGCGCAATTTCTTCAACATCAGGTACAGCTACTGAGGTAACAGCATTCTCTATCATCACAGACTATGACAAGGGTATCAAGTATCCTATCGCTGACTTTGAGATCACACCGGATGTAGCTATCGTTGATCCTGACCTTGCTGAAACAATGCCACAGAAGCTGACAGCTCATACAGGTATGGACGCTCTGACACACGCTATCGAAGCTTATGTTTCAACAGCAAACTGTGCATATACAGATCCACTTGCTATCCACGCTATCGAAATGATCCAGAAGGATCTCGTTGATTCTTACAACGGCGATATGGGCGCAAGAGATAGAATGCACGACGCTCAGTGTCTTGCAGGTATGGCATTCTCAAACGCTCTGCTTGGTATCGTTCACTCAATGGCTCATAAGACAGGCGCAGCTTTCGCTGACTATGGCGCACACATTATCCATGGTGCAGCTAATGCAATGTATCTGCCAAAGGTAATCGCATTCAATGCTAAGGACGAAACAGCTAAGAAGAGATATGGCGTTATCGCTGATTATATGCACCTTGGCGGTTCAAACGATGACGAGAAGGTAAAGCTCCTCATCGAGTATGTAAGAGGCATGAATGACAAGCTCAACATTCCTCACTGCATCAAGAACTATGGTACAGACAGCTATCCATGTGAGGAGGGCTTCGTTCCTGAGAACGTATTCCTTGAAAGACTCCCTGAGATCGCTAAGAACGCTATCGCAGACGCTTGCACAGGTTCTAACCCACGTCAGCCTTCACAGGAAGAAATGGAAAAGCTCCTCAAGTGCTGCTACTACGATACAGAAGTTGATTTCTAATTCTCCAGATTATAGAACAGAGGGCGTCCCGAATTTGATTCGGGGCGTTTTCTGCTTTTTTGTGTATTTCGCTTAAAAACGCTTGATTTTTGCTAGATTTTATGTTATAATTTTAGTAGACTTGGGAATTTTTATTATATAAGCAGGGGAGAGTGTTTATTTTGCAGGATATTGACTATTATTTTTCTCATTTTCCTGTGCTGGAAACAGAAAGGCTCATACTCAGGGCGAAGACCGCTACTGACGCAGAGGATATGAAAACCTATATGGCTGACGAGAATCTTTACAAATATTGGGGCAGAAATATGACAAGGCAGGAAAGAGAGCCGTCGCTTTTTTTCGGACGCACTCTTAACAACGGCAAAAAGGATCATATAAGCTGGGGGATAGAGCTAAAGAAAAATCATAGGTTGGCAGGGGAGGTAAATCTCTTCAATATCGAGAATGACAGACAGGCAATGATAGGTTATCGTATCTCGGCGGCGTATCAGAACATGGGCTTTGTCACCGAGGCTCTCAGGCGTGTGATCAGATTTTGCTTTGAGGAAACAGGCGTGCAAAGGCTTGAAGCCGAGGTCATGACGGTGAACGTTGCTTCAAACAGAGTAATGGAAAAATGCGGCTTTACCTGTGAGGGAACAAAGCGTCAGGAAAAGTTTGTGAACATCTACACAGACTTCAATATCTATGGGCTTCTCAGAAGCGATATTATGGGAGAGCGTGCGGCTTCTACATAAGACAGAAAAATAACGGGCGGAAGATTTGGTCTTCCGTCCGTTTTGTGTTGTTCGTATTAGCTTATCAGCCTATAGCTTTGAACGCCTCTCTTATTGAGCGCACACCGATTATTTTCATTGAAAACTTGCTTGTGTCAACGCTTTTCAGCGAATGTGCAGGAACGATACAAGTTTCAAAGCCCATTCGTTCGCACTCCGCAAGGCGCTGTTCACAGTGGGAAATGCTCCTAAGCTCTCCGCCTAAGCCTATCTCACCAAGGGCGATAAGCTTATCGCTTATAACCTTGTCCGTCAGCCCTGAATAAAGCGCCAACGCCACCGATAGGTCAGCCGCAGTGTCATCAAGCTTTAATCCGCCTACAATGTTGATATAAACGTCCAGCCCACCGAAAAAATAGCCAAGCCGCTTTTCAAGCACAGCTATTATTATCGCCATTCTGTAGTAGTCAAAGCCCGTGGCAGTACGTCTTGGGGAGGCAAGCACGCTCTTGCATACCAGTGCCTGAACTTCCGCCATAACAGGCCTTGTACCTTCCATTATGCAGGCAACGCAAGTTCCCGAAGCGTCTGTCGGTCTGCCCTCCAAAAACATCATAGAGGGATTTTCAACTTCCAGCAGACCGCTGTCAGCCATTTCAAACATACCTATCTCATTCGTTGAGCCAAAACGGTTTTTTATGGCTCGCAGTATCCTGTAGGTGAGATTTCGTTGACCCTCAAAATACAGCACGCAGTCAACGATGTGTTCCATGACCTTTGGCCCTGCGATAGCACCGTCCTTGTTGACGTGACCTACTATGAACATTGGTATCTCTTCCGACTTTGCCGTCCGCATGAACATATTTGTGCATTCTCTTACCTGCGTCACAGAACCCTGTGCAGAGGATATTCCGCTTATGTTCATGGTCTGGATAGAGTCGATTATGACTATCTCAGGCTTTTCTTTTACTATCACGGAGCATATCTGCTCGCAGTCATTGTCTGCAAGAAGATACAGATTTTCAGAATCAACATGAAGCCTGTTTGCACGAAGCTTTATCTGCCGTACAGACTCCTCTCCCGATACATAAAGTATGGTGTGGTCTTGTCCTAAATACTGACATATCTGCAAAAGCATTGTGGATTTTCCTATGCCCGGTTCACCGCCCAGAAGCACCAGAGAGCCTTTTACAAGCCCTCCTCCAAGCACTCTGTCAAGCTCTTTCAGCCCCGTTGCATAACGTATCTCGTTGTAGCTTGCGTCAACACCGCCTATGCCAACTATCTTGTCTGAAATGTCCCTGACAGTCGTGGGCTTAGACTTTGCACCGCCCGCCCTGACCGCAAGCTCGACCTCCTCAAAGGTGTTCCATTCGCCGCAGTTAGGGCATTTGCCGTTCCATTTTGAAGTTTCATATCCGCACTGACTGCACACATACGAAGTTTTCACCTTTGCCATATGGACGTTCCTTTCTGCATATTTATCTGACGATTTGCTGATATATATAAATGCTGTGCCGATTTTGTGTAAGGGCTGGCGCCCCCGACAACCCGTTTATGTTTCGGTGATCGCTCGTGCAAAGCGCTGAAATTACTTGCCCTCAAGCCCCTTGAGAGCCTTTATCTCGTCACGGTCGAGCCTTATAACAGAATCCTTTATTACCTCAATATCGTCTTTCTTCACAACAACAACATTGTCGTTCTTATCCATTTTAACTCTCAGCTTGCCTGTGAGCAGATTTACTTCCTCAACAACGCCCTTTCCGTCACCCGTTCTTACGATAGCGCCCACCTTTGGCGTGTGCTTGAGAAGATCCTCATAGCTGTCCTGCTCGTATTTCAGACAGCACATAAGTCTTCCGCAAGTGCCTGAGATCTTCGTAGGGTTAAGTGACAAGCCCTGCTCCTTAGCCATTTTAATAGAAACAGGCTGGAACTCTCCCAAAAATCTTGAACAGCAGAAAGGCTGTCCGCAGATGCCAAGACCACCAAGCATTTTTGCCTCGTCACGAACGCCTATCTGACGAAGCTCTATCCTCGTCCTGAATACCGCAGCAAGGTCTTTTACAAGCTCACGGAAGTCAACTCTGCTCTCGGCGGTGAAATAGAAAAGAAGCTTGTTGTTGTCAAAAGTACATTCAACGTCGATAAGATTCATTTTCAGCTTGTGAGCGGCTATCTTCTGCTCGCATATCTTGAAAGCGTCCTTTTCTTTTTGTCTGTTTTTTTCGATAGTTTTCATATCGTTAGGGGTGGCAAGCCTTATAATGCCTTTTACGGGGTTTGTGAATCTTGTTTCGTCTATTTCCCTGTCCACAAGCGCAACTTCACCACATTCAACGCCCCTTGCGGTCTCAACGATAACTTTGTCGCCCATTTTCACGTCATAGTCTTTTGGGTCGAAGTAGTATATCTTGCCAACGCTTTTAAAGCGTACTCCGATTATTTTTAACATCTCTTTTTCCTTTCAAATATATATCACGGCTTTGCCGTCAGCTACTTTCCTGTGACAGAATATATCTGTCCTGCCAGACTGTTTATAGTCAGGCTTATGTTGCAGTTTGCGTCTATCCTGCCTATGTAGTCAGAAACTATATCGTAAAGCCTGACCGCCTGATCTGAGGAAAGGCTTCTGCTGAGCGTCTTTGCACCCTCTTTCGCACAGCTCACAGACTTTTCGCTTTCTCCCCCGAGCCGGAATGCCGCACTGTCACGGAGTATCTCCTGAAAAAGGCTCAGCCCCTCTCTCAGCAACGTTTTTTTGCCGTCTGCCACAAATAGCGTTTTCAAAACGTCATATTCGTTTCCGCCGCACATTGCGTCGCACAGACCTCTTGCAAGCTTCACGCTGTCAAAAAACTGGGAGTGTTCAAGATACTCGACACATCTGCCGATATTTCCACGCCCTGCTGAAACAGCTTCGCTTATGAGCGCAGGGACAACGGCAGGATATTTCTCCTGCAAACACTCCATGCTCTCCGCCTCCGTGACAGAGGTCATGCCAAGGGAAAGCACTCGTGAGATTATGGTAGGTAGAAAAATTTCCTTGCTCCTCGCCGTAAGTATTATAGCAGTATGCTCAGGCGGTTCTTCAATGACTTTAAGCAGAATGTTCTGCACCTGAATAACAGTGTTCACCGACAAGTCAAGGTCAGGGATTATGTATACTTTCATTCTTGCCTCGTTCGGTGCAACGGGAGCTTCCGCAACTATAGGTCTGATAGAATCGTCAACGATATAGTTGCCGTTGCTGTTTGCCTTTGCCACCATAACGTCAGGGTGAACCCCGTCGGCTATCATTCTGCAGGTCCTGCAAATGCCGCAAGGCTTGCCTGTCTGACGTTCGCACAAGAGTGCCGCCGCTATCCACCGTGCAAGGGTCTTTTTCCCAAGCCCCTTTTCTCCGTGTATCATTATGGAGTGCGGCTCTCGTTTCTTTTTTATCATCTCAGATACGAGCCTGCGAGGCTCGCTGTTTCCGTATATTATCAAGCTCTCAGACCCTTTCTGAAAAATCTATCCCGTCATTCAGACTTTTTCGAAACGCTCAATATCAGTAACGAAAATAGTTGCGCCGCCGATAGCCACCTCAACAGGATATGAAGCCGCACCGTCAGGCTCCATGATAGTTGATGACGGAACGAACTGCTTTCTTTTCTTTGAATACTTTTTGCAGACCTCTATAACAAGATCTACCTGCTCATCAGGGCAGCAGATAAGAAAAGTGGTGTTTCCTGACATAAGAAAACCGCCTGTTGAAGAAAGCTTTGTGGCTCTTATGCCGGCTTTCAGAAGTCCTTTATTTACAGCGTAGGTATCATCGCTGTTTACGATAGCATAGACAAGTTTCATGATTTTGCCTCCTGTTATTTTTAATGTAAAAATAGCTTTTTTAGCTACACCTTATATTATAGCACATTTATGCGTTCAATTCCATAGTTTTTCAAAATTTTTATTACCTGCGGTGTTATCTCCTCACCGCTCACTGCCACAGGCACAGATGGCTGACAGCTTGTGACGGTCATTCCGCATATAAGACCGCAGGCGTCCTCCACGTTTACGGTGTGCTGAGCCGAAAAAGCCGCCTGCCTTATACCCATGCGTTTTATCCCTTTTGGTATAGCGGGTAAGTCACCGAAAAGCCTTATCCTAGGCTGTTTTATCTCTGAAAACGCCTTTTCCAGCTTCAAAAAGTCCTCTTCGCTGTTGAAAGGCGACGGCATAAGCACAACATATTGTGTGTCGCTGTATTCAGGCTCGATGCCATATTCCCTCAGCCTGTCTGCAAGGTCGTCACCTGTGATACCGCTTTTGTATGCGGCAAGGGTTATCTTCATAGGCTCTTCGCCTATGGTATGCCAGCCGAAAGCTGTTATCCTATCTTTGCAGACTTTTACCCTTTCCACAGTGCGTTCAAGGTCACGAGGAAAATCACCATTCACATAGTCAGCGCAAAGGTCAAGGCTCTCCATTATAAGATAGGAGGGGCTTGTTGAGCCGAACATTGACATTACCTCTTTGGCGCAATCATCATAATTCGCAGGGGCGTGATTTGAAATATGAAGCATTGCTCCCCCTGTGTAGCATGGAAGCGTTTTGTGAGCAGAGTCACAGCACATATCAGCCCCCAAGTCCATGGGGTGAAGGCTCTCGGGGAGAAACTTCAGATAAGCTCCGTGAGCGTTGTCGCAAAGAAGAGGCACTCCGTATTTTCTGCAAACCTCGCTCATGCCCTTTATGTCGCTGAGATCGCCAAGATAGTCAGGTGAGGTCACATAAACGCAATCTGCCTTTGTCCTTGACAGCACCTCCTCAACGTCCTCGGGAGTAACGCTTCCTGCACAGATCGAGGTAAACTCGCCCTTTGGATATATCCACTCCACGTCAATGTCAAGGAGTATGCAGGCGTTTATAAACGCCTTGTGGACGTTTCTTGGTGCGGCAACAGCTATCTTTTTTCCTTGCCCACTGCGACATACTATGCCAAGCATTGCCTTTATGCAAAGGCTCGACCCCTCGGCAGAGTAAAAAGTCCGCCTGCTGCCATAGGCTTCCGCCATTTTGGCTTCGCTCTGTGCGATGATCCCCTCGGCTTCAAAAAGATAGTCCGCACCCTTTATTTCAGTGATATCCCACGGCTCAAGACCATGAAATTTCTGCCCTTTGTGACCGGGCATATGAAACCTCGCTATGCCTGACGCTGCATATTCTCTAACGAATTTATTCACAGGTGCGTTCAATGCTATCTTCCTTTCAGTGCGCTTTTGAGCATGGCAGGCTTCATGCCGCAGGATATCCGCTTTCTTGCAAGCCCGATAGTTCTGGATACTGTGGATTTTGAAACACCCTCTGCGTCGGCTATCTCCTGCATTGTCATGCCCTTTGTATAATACATTATTATATAACATTTCTGCCGTTTCGTCAAATTTTCCCGTACTATCTCATGCATGAGCCTGTTTTCTATGGCAGAGGCAGGGTCGGGACTATCTTTCTCGGTGTCATGAGGACTTGAGATATAGTTTTGTATAAGCTCGTATGATACCTTTGTGTGCTGCATAAAAATCCTTTCTTTATCTTTTTCAGTGTTTTCTGACCATTTTTTTACCCACTATATATTGTGGACGATTTTTTTGATAAACACAATTTTCAAAATTCTTGTTTAATTTGTGGGAAATTAAACGGACTGTTTGTGCATTTTACCGTTGCAATTTAAAGGAATATGTGTTATAATGTATCTGCAAATTTGTTTGAGGGTGTTTTGTTGGACTTATAAATATAAATAAAGAAAAAAGCCGATATGAACATCTTTTGAATGAAAAGGGCGGTATTGTGTAAGCTGCCCGTTCTATTTTGAGCCGAATACTGCGGATAAAAATAAAAACACAGGGCAGTGTGAAGCTTTAAGGAGAAGTGTAAAAATTTATGGAGAAAGTAAAGCTTAACAGATTGTCTGAGCTTACTGCTATTGCGAGAAAAAGAGAACTTACCTCAGAGGAGAAGTCTGAGCGTGAGGCTTTGAGAAATGAGTATCGCAGAAGCGTTATAGCTAACCTGACAGGTCAGCTTGAAGCCACGACGATCATTGAGCCGGACGGCTCAAGAATTAAGGTTTCGGATATGAAACGCAGCGGGGAGGATAAAATAAAGTGACAGGAGTTTCCAGACAGAAACAGAAGCTTTTGACCATGAAAAAGCTTTTTGAGACCAAGACAGACGAAAAGCACACCATTACAGGAAACAGGCTTATCGAGATTTTGGGCGATTATGGCATAAAGGCTGAGCGTAAGACTATCTATGACGATATCAAGACCCTCTGCGACAGCGGAATGGATATTGAGATAACTAAGGACGGTCACTCCAACGCTTATTATCTTGCTCAAAGGCTGTTTCAGGACGAGGAGCTGTATGTTCTTGCAGACGCAGTTGCTTCAAGCAGGTTTCTTACACAGAAGAAATCGAAGGAGCTGTTAAAGAAGATACAATCACTTACATCTGAACACAAGGCAAAGGATCTGCGCCGAATGGTCTATGTGTCAAACAGGACAAAGACCTTCAACGAGCAGATATACTATGCTATAAACAGCATACAAGAGGGCATTTTCAGCGGTTTGGAGATACGCTTCAAGTATTACGAATACACCGTTGAAAAACGCAAACAGCTTCGCCACGGCGGCGAGGTGTATACGGTTTCACCGTATTCTCTGGTTTGGGAAAATGACAACTATTACCTTGTGTGCTATTGCGAAAAGCATGAAAAGATATGCCGATACAGAGTTGACAGAATGACTCAGGTCACTGTTACAGATATCCCTAGGAGGGAGCTTTCCGAGGAGGAGAAGACGGAGGTCACAAATCGTCAGACTATCTACGGAATGTACGGCGGCGAGCTTATGACGCTGCAATTGCAGTTTGACAATAAGCTCATAGATGTTGTAATGGATCGTTTTGGTGAGAAAACCATATGTCACAAAAATTCCGACAATACCTTCTATATAAATGAGGAGGTGCAGGTCGCACCAACATTCTGGGGCTGGCTTTTCCAGTTCGGCTCACAGGCAAAGGTGCTTGGACCTGAAAGGGCAGTGGAAATGGCAAAGGACGCTATTTCAGATATTGCCGATTGCTACAAATAAAAATTTGGACAAGGATAAAAGAGCCGAGATATAAATAGGCGAACGTCTGCTGTAAAAGGCAGGCGTTTTTTATTTGGATATACTGCTTCACTATCGATTATAGCACATATGTTCGATATTGTCAAGGGGTAATGTAAAATTTCCGTAAGATGTGGGCAAAAAGTTGACAGCACAGGGGCGAATATGTTATAATATTTACACAAGCAAAGGCGCTTTGAGTAGAAGATACCCAAAGCGCTATTTTTATAATAAGGTAAAAAGGGGTGATAAGCTTGACCACAATGCTCATTTTATCTTCTGTGATAGTGCTGTGCTGTGTGTTTTTCAATAAAATATCGGACAAGTTTGGGCTTCCTGCATTGCTGGCGTTCATTCTTCTTGGAATGTTGTTCGGCTCTGACGGGCTTTTTAAAATAGAGTTCGATAACTATAAATTTGCCGAGGAGATATGCTCGGTGGGACTTGTTTTTATAATCTTCTACGGAGGATTCGGCACGAAATGGAGCGAAGCTAAAAAGGTGGCAGGCAAGTCGCTCATACTCGCTTCCGCAGGGGTTTTGCTTACAGCCTTTGCAACGGGAGCATTCTGCAAGCTTGTGCTGGGATTTGAGTGGCTGGAAAGTCTGCTTATAGGCGCTGTTATAAGCTCCACAGACGCCGCTTCGGTGTTCTCTGTACTTAGAAGCAAAAAGCTGAACCTGCGATACGGCACAGCCTCCATACTTGAGCTTGAAAGCGGAAGCAACGACCCTTGGGCTTATATGCTCACGGTTATAATACTTTCAGTAATGAAGGGCGGTGCGACGGCAGGAGGCTTTGTTGTGAGCTTGCTTGCACAGGTATTTTTCGGTGTGGGCTTCGGTGCGCTTATATCTTTGGGTGCAGTGTATCTCATAAAACGTGTGCGATTTGACGCCGCAGGCTTTGACGCTATCTTTGTCACTGCCATAGCTATTCTTTCCTACGCTCTGCCCTCGGCAGTGGGCGGAAACGGCTATCTTAGCTGTTACATTGTGGGAATAGTCCTGGGCAACACAAAAATATCAGGCAAGACAGCCCTTGTGCATTTCTTTGACGGAATAACGGGCTTCACACAGATATTGCTGTTTTTCCTACTTGGACTTTTGGCATTCCCGTCACAAATGCCGTCAATAATACTTCCTGCGGCGGCGATAGCATTGTTCCTTACATTCGTTGCAAGACCTGCGGCTGTTACTGTTATCATGAAGCCTTTCGGTGCAAAGTGGAAGCAGATAGCCCTTATCTCATGGGCAGGACTAAGAGGAGCGACCTCCATTGTTTTCGCTATCATGGCGACAGTTGATGACGCATATATGAAAAATGATGTTTTCCATATCGTTTTCTGTATCGTGCTTATGTCTATCGGTATTCAGGGTACGCTTCTGCCGCTGTTTGCTAAAAAGCTCGATATGATAGACGATGAGGAGAACGTAATGAAAACGTTCAATGACTACAGCGATGAAACGGAAGTGCAATTTATAAAGCTTTCTGTTCAGCCGGACAGCAATTGGGCAGGGCGGAAGATAAAGGATATACCTTTTCCGAGAGGTCTGCTTGTGGTTATGATACTCCGTGACAAAGAGAAGATAATACCAACAGGAAAAACCCAGATACTTGCAGGGGACGTTGTGGTGCTCAGTGCGGCAGGCTTTTATGACGACAGTCATTTTGTCCTAAGCGAAATGAACCTTGATAAGCACCACGAGTGGTGCGGTCTGAAAGTGTCAGAGATAACAATGTCAGAGGACAGCCTAATAGTAATGATAAAACGTCAGGGGCGTATACTTATCCCAAACGGCAGGTTGCGGCTCAAAGAGGGAGATGTGCTTGTTGTCACATCAGGATAAAGAATATGCAGGCGGCGGATTGACTTGCGTTTTGTGTGAGCCGTTTATATGAAAACCACTTTGCTTTTCTTATCAGCTTATTTTCAGTGTCTTTTCATAAAACTATCATATTGAACAGGTATTATATATACAAGGTCAGAGGAACACCGAGAAAGACCTCAGGCAAAAGCTTTGAGCGCTTACTGAAAGTTCCGTCAACCAATTACTCTTCGGAGTTTTTCATATATAATTTTCCTTTATTCTTCTTTTCATTTCATAAAGCTGTGCTCTGAGTTTTCAGAGTGCGGCAAAAGTGAAATGGCATGGAAAAATACATAACTTTAGCATTCCCCATTCATAATTTTTTCTTCATATTATACTTCTTACTTCTCTGAAAGACCCTGTGGCTTTTGCCGCGGGGTCTTTTGGATTTGTAGAATTTATATCAAAACAAACGTTCTTATCTGTGCATATCGACAAAAAACTTGCTGTCCAAAAAATTACCCCTCAAATTCATCAAGTTGTGTTATCATACATACAGCCCCGAAATAGAAAAAGAAAAATATGAGGATGTGTGTAAAAATGATATGGATAATCATGATGAATGTTTTTATCGTTGCGGCAGGTGCAGGCGGCGACAGGTGGCTTATGAAAACCATAATGAGAATGGTGCTGTTTTTCCTGCTTGCTGCGGCGGCAGAGAGAAACATGGGAGCAGTGTTTGCCGCAGGCATTGTGTTCACAGCGGCATGGGCGGCACTGTCGCTTTTTGAAGCGGAAACCAAAAAGAAACGCCATGCAAATAAGGTCAGACAGTGCCGTGTCAGAAAAGATATAAACCGTACAATACAAATTGAGCAATAATTAACAAAAAAATCACTTATTTTATGGGCTTATGTGTTATAATTAATGATGATTGTAATAATTTAGCCTGAGAGGTGATATAGCTTTTGAAAAATTCTGCTGATTTTGAACTGTATGATAAAATAAAAAAATATAGAAGATCTATTTTGAAAACAAGCGTGTCAGTGCTGTTCATTGCTTGTCTGCTTGTGTATGCGTGTGCCTGCTATTACAGTGGTGTGAACGCATTTCAGAAAGAGGCTCAGCTTTGCTCTGCCATAAATGCGGAAGCAGACCAGAATGTGGCTGCCTTTATGAAGAAAATGGAGGACACTGCCAAGCTTGTAATGGGCAATGAGGACTATGCGAAATATGATCCTACTGATACATCAAAGAGTGAATTTGCTGTGCTTAATGAGGAGAATGTTCTCACTGAGAGGCTTATAGAGCTTAGTACATTGGGCAATTATACTGATTTTGGCATTGTAAGCAGTAATGAACATAATGTAGGAAAGATAACCGACGGTACAAAGGATATCTTTGACGATGAGATATACAAGAGAATTTCCGCTCTTATGGGGGACAGCAAGATAAAATGGTTCACGGGACAGGACAATAATTACAGGCGTGTGTATTTTGCAGGCAGGATAAATGACGATCTTATTTTTATCTCCTCCGTGTTTTCAACGGAGTTTGATCTTGTTTTTCTGCCCTCTGACAATTACAGCGAGATAAATACCATGCTGTGTGATGATGATGGCAGGATAATCTATGCTAACGACGGAAAAAGTGTTGTCGGCGAAAAGCTCGATGATAAGCTCTCTAAATTCCTTGAGGGAGGCACCGGAGTCACCGTTTCGGATATGACTACTATCTGTGCTATTGATGATTGCAGTGACGATTGGGTGGTCATTACTACCGTGGATATGTCAGACACTTTGCGTCACTATGTGAGAACAGGGCTTAAATGCTTCGGTATCTTTATTTGCTGTGCAGTCATATTTATTATGATATCTGCGGCAGCGGCGGCGGATAACGACCCGCAGAACGGACCGAAGTTTGGAAAATATCCAAAGGTGGACGAAAATACAGGGCTTTTCACTGCGGAATATACCGAAAACAGCATTATGGATAAAATGGAAACTTGTATCTCAGGCTCGACTATCGCATTTATTATCGTGAAAATAACAAATCTGGAGCTTATAAGGCTCAACTATGGCGAGGAGATAGTGGCGGAAGCTGAGCAAAAGGTCGCTGAAATACTGGTGGAGAACCGCAAGGAGGGCGATATCTGCGGAATTTTCAGGGAGGGCGAGTTTGCTCTGTTTGCAGACCACACGGACTTTGACCTTGTTAAAGCTTATGGTAATGTGAGGGCTTATGTTAAAGAGCTTAACGATAAGCTGAAGAAATGTTGCCTTGACGATGACAGGGGCTACATAAAATGTGCAGTGGGTGCGTCGGTCTACCCTGAAACAAGCGACGATTATGATGAGCTTTATGAAATGGCAGAAAAAGCCTGCGAGAAAGCAGAACACAGTGAGGATGCAAGAGCGGTGATATATGATAAAAAAGAGGAAGAGGTGAGCCGCAGTTGAAAACACGCATTGTAAGGTGTGCGGCTTTGACCGCTTCGGCGATCTGCACAGTGACTGTCATGACGGGCTGTGCATTGTTTGAGGGAAGAATGGAGCATAATGTAAAGACCGAGGTGTCCTTCTCGTGGTGGGGCAAGGACGTGCGCAACGAGTATACTCTCGACGGGCTTAAAGCCTATCAGAACAGCAATAAGGACGTTGTGGTAAGAACTGAGTATGCAGACTTTGACGGCTTCAAAACACGAATGGACGTGGAATTTTTCTCTGACACCACCGCAGATATCATGCAGTTAAACTACAGTTGGCTCTATGAATATTCTCCCGACGGCGAGGACTTTTATGACCTTAATGAGCTGTCGGAATACATAAATCTTTCAGCATTTGATGATGACAGCCTTTCATATGGCACTATAAACGGCAAACTCAATGCCTTGCCTACCGGTACGAACTGTATAACCTTCTATTACAATAAGACGATGTATGACAGCTACGGTCTGAGCCTGCCTGAAAATTGGTCTGACCTTATAAATGCGGCAGAGGTCATGAAGTCAGATGAGGTGTATCCTGTTGAAATGACGACAAAGGCGGCTTATCTCAGCTCTGTGGCGTATGTGGAGCAGGTAACGGGAAGAAAAATGTTATCTGACAGCGGCGAGTTTCAGTATACCTTGGAGGACGTAAGGCTCATGCTCGCCTTTTATCAGGAAATGCTGAATAAAAAGGTCACAAAGCCTGCGTGGGATTTCGATAGGAACGATCTTGAAAAGTGCCTGACGGCAGGCGTGGCTTCCTGGATATCAGACGCAGAGTATTACTGCGATCCTGCTCAGAAGTTTGGCTTTGACATCGTTATAGGCGACTATCCAAAGCATAAGCAGGCAGTGAGCAGCGGTTGGTATAAAAAGCCCACTAGCGTTTATGCCATAAAGAAAAATACCAAGTGCCCTGAGGAAGCCGCAAAGCTTCTTGACTATCTTGTGAACGGTGAGGAAATGGCCCTCCTGCAGGGCATGGGAAAGGGCGTGCCTGCATCAAAGGCGGCATTGGAAGCCCTTGAAGCGAGGGATATGCTTGACGGGATAGAGTATAAAGCCAACGAGAAAATGGCAAACTCAGAGGAGCTTGAAATAATGTCCCCGAAGCTTGAAGATCAGGGGGTACTTGACATTTTTATAAGCATCTCCGAGTCGCTTTATTATGGCAGGGCGGAGATAGAAAACGCTTCTGAAAATCTGTATAATAAGATGAAGGAATTATACAAATAGTTAAATACGCGAAACAAATAGTGCAAATTGTATTCAAAAAATGAATGAGAAGTGTACAGAGTACACAAAAATAACGAAACTGTTAAATAAGTCTTGACAATTTATTTGTTTTAAGATATAATTAAGAACGATGTAAGGTGATACATCATAAAAAGGTGTGTGACAAAGTGTGTGACAGACTTTTATGAAAATGTCAACACAGTGTTATCAATCGTCAATTTGTCTGAATGAAAACGTGATTTTCGTCAAGTTGAACAAAGTTGAGAAAAAATCTAAAAAACTATTGACATTTTGGACAAGATGATGTATACTTTAATCATGGTGATAAGGAGAACGCAAAGAACTCCGAAAGCCGCTTAATTATTGGAAAGTAGCTGCTTAAATCGGCTTGCGGCACTTTTATAAACAAATTTATTTAATTTATTATGGAGGGATTTTCTATGAAGAAATCTAACAGAAAAGGTTTCACCCTTGTAGAGCTCGTAGTTGTTATCGCTATCATCGGTATTCTTGCAGCTATCCTCGTTCCTACAATGATGAACTATGTAAAGAAGTCAAAGCTCAAGACAGCTAACTCAAACGCTAAGCTCGTTTTCACAACTGTAAACAACGAGGCTGCTGATTTGCTCGTAAACGGTGAAACAGTTGGTTCTGGCGACGGTCAGACAGCTGCTGTAAATATCAAGACAACTCTTGGTGCTCTTACTGGTACAACCACAGCGGATAAGCTTGGTAAGGCTGTATACGAGGCTCTTAAGGACAATGGCGACGGTGCTGGTTGGTGCGTATATTCTATCGGTACTTCAGGTAACGTTGAGTATGCTCAGTGGTCTGACGTTCAGACACCAACTAGTGGTGTTCTTGGTCAGTATCCTGATCCTTGCAAGGATCCAGATAAGGCTAATCATGATTTTGGTTCAAAGGTTACAAGCTGGTAATCGTGATTTGAATTTTCAGAACCGCTCATTTGAGCGGTTCTTTTTTTGTCTGAAAATATATAAAATAGCCAATCAGAATAGCCTGCCTTTGTGCAAATGGTAAAAATCTATGGAATAGCTTGTCTTTTATTAAGATAACAAAAAAGGCATACCGCCGAGAGCGTTAACTCCCTCGGCGGTATTTTTCTACCCAAAATAAACCCCATAATACCTGCAAGCCTTTATCATAAAATCCTCGCTCACATCAAAATGCTGCGCAAGCAGATAAATACTGTCCAGATTTTTCTTTATGGCTTTGATAAGCTCGCTTTTCGGTATAAGATTTTCTATCGCCCATTTGTCTGCTCGGTATTCATGCTGTGAGATGTTGTCTGCCGTGGCGTATCTGTTGTAAAACGCACCCTTTACGCAGTGACCTATCTCGTGAGCAGTGCGCTCCTTCAAAAGCCTTGCAGGCGTCTGGTTGTCTATGCCGATCGCACAGCCACCTGCGCCAAAAAGCGATATCGCCCCGCACTTTGGACAATCAATAAAATCTATAGTTATGTTCTCTCTACTGCAAATATCATACAATTCCTGTATGTTCGTCATCTCTCACTTTTCACCAGCCTTTCTGCGCTTTGCTTCCTCTCTGAGCATGACCATTTCTGCATACTGCTTGACCTCGTCAAACATTTCGTCCGTCACTCCAAGCGTGCCGTTGAATAATGCATATTTCAGCTTCGTGTCAAAATCTTCCTCTCTGCCCGATATAAGATATTGTACGCTCACTCCAAATCTGTTCGCTATCTTTGTAGAATTCTCTGCGGAAAGTCGTTCCGTCCTGCCTTTGCTCAGCTCAGATAAACAGCTCCTCGTTATAGACAGCTCCTTGCACATCTGCGATACCGTCATATTGTTCTCCTCGCATAGTTCTTTTATCCTTTTGTACATTTCAGTCATATTTTCTTCCTCCAATTGTGACCATTTCACAAAAATACAGAAAACTGTATCAAATTTGCTGATAGCTATTGACTTTTGCAGAAACCTGTAGTATACTATATGTATCGTTAGTACAGATATCTGCATAAAAAGCTGGCTTTGATATAATTATAATACATTTTCCTGTAAAAGTCAAGAGGATAAACCGCCCCCCTTTTTGACATCTCCGCCCCGAGAGATATACAGAAAACGGTTATCTGAAATGTCATTGCTTTATTTTATTTACAGTATATCATACTAACTGTCCAAATGTCTGTACAAAAAGGCGAAAGGAGAAAAATGTACGATAATATAGATTATTCCGTAGAGGTAAATTCCATAAAAAGGCTTGCACCCTCGGCGAGCCGATATAATTTCAGAAGCGGTGGAAGCAGAGTTAATACAGCCGCACTGCGAAAGCTTTCACAGTATCGCAAACTAAGGTGGCAGGAGTGGAAGCTTAAAGAAGATATCTGCGAAATGTCCTCACAGCTTGCCGCAGTGGGGGAGCATTGCGGCAGGGTAGCCCACAGAGGGAAAAAACTTACTGACTTGTGGCTTGACCTTGCAAAGGTGCAGCTTCGCTTGAGAGAATGTGAGGAGCTTGCGGCAAAAATGCCAAAACGTTATCGTGGCGTGGTGAAAAGCCGCTATTTTGACGGCTCAAAGAAGCACCCACCTGAGTGGGGAAGCTCCGCCGCAGAGTTCGGCTTTCCATTTGGAGGAGAAGAACTGCGCAGGCAAGTGACAAAGTGCCTGAATGAAATATGCAATTAATAAAACACCTTACACAAGGTAAGGTTTAAATGCCCGCCACGGCGAACATATAGCTTTCCCAGCATATCACGCCAATGGGCGGAAATGAAAAAATCCGCTACCATAAATGATAGCGGATTTGGTGCAGGTGCAAGCACTTACAAAGTAAAAATAACAATTAACTACACCTAGCGGCGTAATAGTAAGATTTAAAAGGAAGTTGGGCGTAAATCGCCCACCACGGCGAACATATAACTCTCACAGCATATCACGCCTATGGGCGGAAATAAAAAAATCCGCTACCATAAATGATAGCGGATATGGTACAGGGGCTCGCCCCTGCTGGTGCGCCTGACAGGAATCGAACCTGCGACCTCAAGAGTCGGAGTCTTGCGCTCTATCCAACTGAGCTACAGACGCATATAAGGAGCGGAAATCCGCTCCTTATTTTTTTATAAATTTTTTTATCTAAGCTTAGCTCCGCATGGCAAGTCCTGATCCGGGAAAATAACGCTTGCCGCACCGTCAGGTGTGTCAGCCGCACATATCATGCCGTTTGACTCAACTCCGCAAAGCTTCACAGGCTTCAGATTGGCTACAATAACTACCTTCTTGCCAATAAGATCTTCAGGCTTGTACCATGCCGCAATGCCTGATACTACCTGCCTGCCGCCAAAACCATCGTCAAGCTGTAAGCAAAGAAGCTTCTTGGACTTCTTTACCTTCTCGCAGTCCTTAACAAGAGCAACTCTCAGATCTACCTTTGCAAAATCATCTATGGTTATCTCGTCAGCTATAGGCGCAGGATCAAATCCATCGTCAGCCTTTTCCTCAGGCTTTGCATTGCTGCCTATTATCTTGTTAAGCTCCTCTATCTCCTTGTCAACGTCAATTCTTGGGAAGATGATCTCACCCCTGTGAACTGTAACGTCAGCAGGAAGTACACCGAATTTGCCGGCGTTCTCGTATGTGATGTCGCTCTCAGCCGCACCTATCTGCTCCCATACCTTTGGCATTGTTGTAGGCATAAAGTTGCTGAGAAGCGTTGATACTATCCTGATAGTTTCAAGCAGATTGTAAAGAACTGTCGCCAGTCTTGCCTTCTTGCTCTCGTCCTTGCCAAGTACCCATGGAGCTGTCTCGTCAATGTATTTGTTAGCTCTGGATACTACCTTGAATATCTCAGCCAAAGCATTGTTTATCTGAGTCTTGTCCATGAACTCATCGACCTTTGCTCTAAGCTCTTCAGCCTCAGCAATAAGCTCAGCGTCAAAATCGCCAGCCTCTCTGTCAGCAGGAAGCGTGCCGCCAAAATATTTGTCAGCCATAGCTACAGTTCTTGAAACAAGATTTCCAAGACCATTTGCAAGGTCAGAGTTTATCCTGTTTATCATTATCTCGTTTGAGAATGAGCTGTCTGCACCCAAAGCCATTTCACGAAGAATGTGGTATCTGATAGCGTCAGCACCATATCTCTCACCAAGAATGAACGGGTCAACAACGTTGCCCAAAGACTTGGACATCTTCTGTCCGTTGAATGTTATCCAGCCGTGTACAGCAAGATGCTTTGGCAGTGGAAGATCAAGTGCCATAAGCATTGCAGGCCAAATGATAGCATGGAATCTCATGATATCCTTTGCTACCATGTGAACGTCAGCAGGCCAGAACTTGTCAAAATCATTGTACTGCTCGTTCCAGAAACCAAGTGCAGAAATATAGTTGGAAAGTGCGTCTATCCAAACGTAAACAACGTGCTTGTCATCAAATGTAACAGGAATACCCCACTTGAAAGAGGTTCTTGATACACAAAGATCCTCAAGACCGGGCTTGATAAAGTTGTTTACAAGCTCAGTGGCTCTAGTCTTAGGCTGGAGATAATCAGTCTCAGTGAGAAGCTTCTCTATCCTCTCAGCAAATGGCGACATCTTGAAGAAGTAAGCCTCCTCCTTAGCCTCTGTTACCTCTCTGTGACACTCAGGACAACAGCCGTTCTCATCAAGCTGTGACTCAGTCCAAAAGCTCTCACAAGGTGTGCAGTATTTGCCCTTGTATTCGCCCTTGTAAATGTAGCCCTTGTCATAAAGAGCCTTGAAGATCTTCTGAACAGTTTCAATGTGATAATCGTCAGTAGTTCTGATGTATCTGTCATAGCTGATGTTCATGTAGCTCCAAAGTTTTTTGAAAGTCTTGACTATCTCATCAACATATTCCTTAGGTGTAACACCCTTTTCAGCAGCCTTCTGTTCGATTTTCAGACCATGCTCGTCAGTGCCTGTGAGGAACATGACATCATAGCCCTGCATACGTCTGTATCTGGCAATAGAATCGCAGGCAACAGTGGTGTAGCAGTGACCGATATGAGGATTACCGGAAGGGTAATATATCGGGGTAGTGATATAAAACGGTTTTTTCTCCATATAAAGGACCTCCGTAAAAGAATTTGCATAAGCAGCATTTCTTATATTATACTACTTTACAGTGGTTTCGTCAAGCGGTAAAGCGAGTAAAGTGAGGAATGAGGAGTGAGGAATGAGGAATGAGGAATGAGGAATGAGGAGTGAGGAGTGAGGAATGAGCAAAGCTGACCAAAGTTGTGCCCTCTGCACCGAGCGTAGCGATTTTGCGGTAAGACAAACTATCTCGAAGCATTGTAGGGGCTGGCGCCCTCGACAGCCCACGCCCTTGACATTTCGCATTATTGTTTATCTCACAACCCTTGATAACCCCACAAACATCGGTAGGGGCGAACAGCGTTCGCCCGTGCTCAGAACTTGCATAAATTCTGAATCATAGAGGACACCACCCGATTTGTGCTGATTTAACAAATAATTCATACAACTTTCGTATAAAAATGCTATAATAAAAAAGTTAAAGTATAAATTCTAAGAAAAAGTAACTCTAAGGTGGGAATCGTAAAATGGAAGAAGTAAGAGAAAATAAAATGGGAACGCAGCCCATAGGCGATCTGCTGTTCAAAATGTCCCTGCCGATCATGATATCCATGCTCGTGCAGGCACTCTATAATATCGTTGACAGCATATTTGTTGCCAAAATAAGCGAGGACGCACTCACTGCCGTGTCACTGGCTTTTCCGGTGCAAAATCTTATGATAGCCCTCGGTGCAGGCACCGGTGTCGGTATCAACGCACTGCTGTCAAAATCACTCGGTGAAAAGAACTTCAAACAAGCCAATAGCGCCGCCAATAACGGCATTTTCCTCTGCCTTGTGAACTTCGCTATCTTCGTGGTTTTCGGTGCATTTTTCACCGGGATCTTCTATCGCTCACAAACCTCAAGCAAAATAATCATCGAATACGGCGACCAGTACCTCACTGTCATCAGTCTGCTGAGTATCGGTCTTTTCTGCCAGATGACCATGGAAAAACTCTTGCAGGCAACAGGTAAAACTATCTATTCAATGTATACTCAGGGAATAGGCGCAGTGATAAATATTATCCTCGACCCTTGCTTTATCTTTGGCGTGGGCTTCTTCCCTAAGTGGGGCGTAACAGGTGCGGCTGTGGCTACCTGTATCGGTCAGTTCACCGCTGCAGCTTTCGGACTTTTCTTCAATATGAAGTTCAACAAAGAGATAACCATAAACCTTGTGAAGTATAGACCGCAGGCGAAAATAATCAAGAAGATCTACGCTGTCGGTCTGCCGTCCATCATAATGCAGTCTATCTCTTCTATCATGACATACGGCATGAATAAAATACTTATCGGCTTCTCAAACACTGCCGCCGCAGTTTTCGGTGTGTATTTCAAGCTTCAGAGCTTCGTTTTCATGCCTGTTTTCGGACTTAATAATGGTCTTATCCCTATCGTTGCCTATAACTATGGCGCAAGAAAGAAAAAGCGTATCACCGGTGCAATAAAATACGCCATGATATACTCTGTGTCTATCATGATAGTCGGCACTATCATAATGCAGCTTTTCCCTGCACAGCTTCTGAAACTCTTTGACGCAAGCGATAATATGCTAAGCATAGGCGTAACAGCCCTGCGTATAATCAGCACACACTTCTTCTTCGCAGGCTTTGATATAATCATAATCTCATCATTGCAGGCTCTTGGCAAGGGACTTTCCTCTATGCTCGTTTCATTTACAAGACAGCTCGTTGTGCTTCTTCCTGTGGCATATCTTCTTTCCCTTACAGGCAAGCTTGACGCTATCTGGTGGGCGTTCCCGATAGCCGAGGTATTCTCGATCCTGGCGTCGCTGTTCTTCCTGAGAAGAGCATATAACGCCGAGATAAAACCAATGGCAGACTAACTAGGAGGTATTTTTATGCGGCTTATTTTTATCAGACACGGCGATCCCGATTATGTTCATGATACCCTTACAGAAAAGGGCAAGCGTGAAGCAGAGCTTCTTGCACAGCGTGTAAAGAATTGGGACGTTTCAAAGTTCTACGTTTCTCCCCTTGGCAGAGCGCAGCTCACAGCGGAATATTCCCTGAAACTTCGTGGGGATACAGCGGAAACTCTCCCATGGCTGAGAGAATTTAACGGCATAATACCCACCTCTGATGGAGGACATCGTATCCCATGGGATATGTACCCCACCGAGTGGGCGGATAAAGAGATATACTATGACCGAAATAATTGGTTCAAGTCCGACTATATGCAGACAGGCAATGTTGAAGAACAGCTTAAATGGGTGCATGAGGGTATTGATAAGCTTCTTGCCGACCATGGTTATATCCACGAGAACGGTATGTTCCGCATTGAAAAGCACAGCGATGAAACCCTTGTGTTCTTCTGTCACTTCGCCGTATCAATGGTGATGATAGGACATATCCTTGGCATTTCCACCATGAATATGTGGCACGGCTTCAATATGCAGCCTACCTCCGTGACAGTCCTCGGCTGTGAGGAGCGTGAGGGCGACTATGGCTTTTTCAGATGCCACGTCATGGGCTGTACAAAGCATCTTGCAGGCGGCAATGAACCTATCTCCAACGCAGGCTACTTCACCGACGTTTTTCAGGATTAAATAAACCCGTAAGGGTGACTTTTTCGCTCGCATATTATTGCATACAAAAATATCCTCTATCCGCTCTGTTATTTCAGGGCGGATATTTTATTGTGCGAAACCTTAGTTTAATATAATATAACAGTCAAAGAAAACGTTTTATTCTAAATATGACTATCGTTAGATAACAACATATTCATAATTTGTGAAAAAGCACAACAAAAGCTTCGTATTATCGTTTATTTTTTTACTTGTTTTATGTAAACTAAATGCTTTTACCCCCTTGACTTTACTTTCAAAAGGGCTTATAATATCCCATAGCTTAAAAAGAGTATGGGTTTCATATTTTTATATATGTGCCTATGAGAGCATGAAGTTTAGAAGAATAAAAGGAGAGTGAAAGAATATGTTCCAGCTTCAATGGATATGGCACAATCTGAAAGGCTACCGAAAATTCTATGTAACAGCCCTTGTGCTGTCTATCGTATGCAACGCCTTGTATCTTACCACACCTTATTTCAGCAAAGAGCTTGTGGATAAGTTTCTTTCAAGCAAGGACGCACTTTTCAACCTTGAGCATGAAAGAAAGCTGTTCTGGCTGCTGCTTGCAGGCATGGTGGGCTTTACCCTGCTTAGAACTATCTGTCAGTATACCTGCAACATGACCTATGAATTATCATCTCAGGGCATGATATACAGAATAAGGACACACCTTTTCAGACGTATCGAAAATCAGGATATGGAGTTTTATGACCGCAACCGCACAGGCGACCTTATGACAAGGCTCACAGGTGACCTTGATATGGTGCGTCATGCAGTGGCATTCGTTTTTAAAGGTATGCTTGAATCATGTTCGCTGTTTATAGCTTCGTCAGTTTATTTCTTTATGGTAAGCTGGAAAATGGCACTTCTTCTGCTGGCTGTTACACCGTTCATATTTGGCGTGGTGGTGCTTCTTGATAAAAAGGCAAAGCCGGTCTACGTTGACCTCCGTGAGAAGCTGTCTAAAATGAATACAGACGCTCAGGAGAACATCTCAGGCAACAGAGTTGTAAAAGCCTTCGCCCGTGAGGACTATGAGATAGAAAAGTTCCAAAAAGCCAATAAAGAATATTCTGACGCCAATAAAAAAGCGTCACTGCTGTGGCTCAAATTCTTTCCTTATATGGAAGCTTTCGCAAACGCCTTGTCAGTTATTATGCTCCTTGGCGGTGGATTTTTCCTTATAAAAGGGGAAATAACAATGGGCGAGTATGTTGCTATCTCAGGACTTATCTGGGGCATCGCAAACCCTGTCAGAAACCTTGGTATCTATGTGAACGATATGCAAAGGTTCATGGCTTCTGCAATGAAGGTCATCGAGATATACTATGCAAGACCTATCATCACCGACCGTGAAGACGCAGTTGACCAGACAGAAAGGCTTCACGGAGATGTCGAGTTCAAGGACGTTACCTTTAAGTTTGGCAAGCATATAGTCCTTGACGACGTGAACTTCAAGATAAAAGCAGGTCAGACAGTTGCCATAATGGGCGAAACAGGCTCAGGCAAGACTTCGCTTATTAATCTCATACCAAGATTTTATGATACCAACTCAGGAGAAGTCCTTGTGGACGGTGTGAATGTAAGAAAGCGTAAGCTCTCACAGCTCCGCTCACAAATAGGCATGGCAACGCAGGACGTTCTACTTTTCTCAGATACCATAGACGGCAATATCGCATATGGCGACTCTGATATGTCCGAAGAGGACGTTAAGCACTATGCAAAGCTTGCGGCGGCAAGCGAGTTTGTAGAGAAAATGCCGGACGGCTATGAAACTATCGTGGGCGAGCGTGGCGTAGGTCTTTCAGGCGGACAAAAGCAAAGACTTTCCCTTGCAAGAGCCTTAGCCATAAAGCCTGCCATTCTTATCCTTGACGATACTACCTCCGCCGTGGATATGGAAACAGAAAAGTATATTCAGGACAGCCTTAGAAACCTCGATTTCCCATGTACAAAGATAATAATAGCCCAGCGTATCTCCTCCACCAAAGACGCCGATATGATAATAATCCTCGATGACGGCAAGATAACCGAAATGGGTACTCATGATGAGCTTATCGCCAAAAAGGGATACTATTACGAGGTGTTCAAGCTGCAGAACGACGGCTTCGGAAAGGAGGCGGTCTAAATGGCAAGAAACCGTTATGACGTTGACGAAGTCCTTGAGACCCCATTCGACTTCGCCCACCTGAAACGCTCCTTTGTGTATATCAAAAAATATAAGGGCAAAATGATAACCGCCCTTGTGCTGAGCGTGTTCGCCGCAATATCAGGACTTCTCGGACCGCTCATCACACAGTACGCTCTTGATAATACCATACCGCAGAAAAATATGGGACAGCTCGTCCTGCTAACCCTCGCATTTATCGGCACTATAGCCGTGTCCATAACATTCTCCACCATCCGTTCAAGGATAATGACAGTTGTTGGTCAGGATATAATCTTCGATATCCGTACCGACCTTTTCAAGCATTTGCAGGAGCTTCCATTTGAGTATTACGATAACCGCCCACACGGCAAGATCCTCATCAGAGTTGTAAACTATGTAAACTCCGTGTCGGATATGCTCTCAAACGGTATCATCAATGTTATACTCGAGTGCCTTAATATGCTTTTCATCATGATTTTCATGTTCTTTGTGAATGTGAAGCTGTCATTGGTGGTGCTTTCGGGTCTGCCGATATTTGCAGTCATAATGATGATGATAAAGAAAAGACAGCGTAAAGCATGGCAGGACGTTTCAAACAAGTCCTCAAACCTTAACGCCTATTTGCAGGAAAACATCACAGGCGCAAGAGTGACCCAGATATTCACCCGTGAGGAAGAAAACGCTGAGATATTTGACAGGCTCTCAGAAAAATATCGTAAAAGCTGGATAAACGCCGTGAAGTATTCACACCTTGTTTGGCCTGCTACCGACAACGTTTCTACCCTTGTGAGAGCCGCAATATTCGTGGTGGGTCTGCTGGTTCTGACCCCTGCGGCAGTGAGCCTTGGAACTATCGTTGCCATGACAAGCTATGCTTCAAGCTTCTGGCAGCCTATCATGAACCTGTCAAACATCTTCAATAACTTTATCAACAATATCGCCTACCTTGAGCGTATCTTTGAGACCCTTGACGAGCCTGCCACTATCGCAGACAAGCCGAACGCTCAGGATATCGGTGACATCACAGGCGAGGTAAAATTTGACGACGTTACATTCAGCTATGAGCAGGGCAAAACAGTTTTGGAGCATATCTCCTTTGACGTTAAGCCGGGCGAAAGCGTTGCCCTCGTTGGACCAACAGGCGCAGGAAAATCTACAGTAGTTTCTCTCCTGTCAAGATTTTATGACCTGGACAGCGGTAAAATAACCATAGACGGCAAGGATATAAGTCAGGCGACCTTGCATTCTCTCCGTTCACAAATGGGCATAATGCTTCAGGACAGCTTTATTTTCAGCGGCACTATTTACGATAATATCCGCTACGGCAGACTTGACGCAACGGAAGAAGAAATAAGAGAAGCCGCAAAGATAGTCTGCGCAGACGAGTTCATAAGCGAAATGAAAGACGGCTATATGACCGAGGTCAACGAACGTGGCTCAAAGCTTTCAGGCGGACAGAAACAGCTTATTTCCTTTGCAAGAACGCTCCTCTCCGACCCGAAAATACTTGTCCTTGACGAAGCAACTTCATCAATAGACGCACGAACAGAAAAGCTCCTTCAACAGGGACTTCAAAGACTTCTTGTTGGCAGAACTTCATTTATTATCGCACATAGACTTTCCACTATCAAAAACTGCGATAAGATAATGTATATCGACAACAAAGGCATTGCCGAGTGCGGCACTCATGACCAGCTTATCGCAAAGAAAGGCGAATATTACAAGCTTTATACCGCACAGCATATGGACGAATAAAATAGCATAAAAAACACGGGCGAACACTGCACCACTGCAATGTTCGCCCGTTTGTTATCTCGCTATTTACAAAAGTCTATTTTATCACAATCTTATCCAGCGTTTCCCCCACCTTGTCATGGATAACAAGGTCGCAGGAGCCGTCCATGGAAGTCTTGTCCCGATTTATCAGCACAAGATTATCCCCTTGAAAATATCTCACCATTCCAGCCGCTGGATAAACTGTCAGGGAAGTGCCTGCAATAATAAGCGTGTCGCACTGAGAGATCTCTCTCACCGCCTCCGTCACAGTTTTATCATCAAGCCCCTCCTCATAAAGCACAACATCAGGCTTGATTATTCCGCCGCAGGTGCATTTCGGAATGCCTGTGCTGTTTAAAATATCCTCCGCAGTGTAGAATTTTCCGCAGTCCATGCAGTAGTTGCGGTGTACGCTTCCGTGAAGCTCCAGCACCTTTTTGCTTCCTGCCGCCGTGTGAAGTCCGTCAATATTCTGCGTGATAACTGAAGAAAGTATGCCTGCCCTCTCCATTTCCGCCAGCTTGTAATGCGCCTTGTTAGGCCTTGCCGTCAGACAAAGCATTTTGTCACGGTAAAAATCATAAAATGCCTTTGTGTGCCGCATAAAAAACGTGTGGCTGAGTATCTGCTCAGGGGGATAATCATATTTCTGATTGTAAAGTCCGTCCACCGACCGAAAATCAGGTATGCCGCTCTCTGTTGATACCCCTGCTCCACCGAAAAATACTATCCTGTGTGACTTGTCTATTATCTGCTGAAGCTCCATTTTTATCACTCCTATGAAAAATGCGGCCTATACCGAAGCACAGACCGCATTGATTATTCACGATATTAGTCGATCTTAACGATCCAGCCAAACTCGTCTGGTATCTTGCCCCACTGAATGCCTGTCATTGTATCATAAAGCATCTGTGAAACAGGGCCGATCTTGTTGTTGTTTATCTCCATTACCTTGTCGCCCCACTTAAGATGACCAACAGGTGAGATAACAGCAGCAGTACCTGTGCCGAATACCTCGTCAAGCTTGCCGTTGTCGTAAGCCTCAGCGATCTCCTCGATAGAGATCTTTCTCTCGCTTACCTTGTAGCCCTTCTTCTTGCATATCTCAAGAGCAGACTTTCTTGTGATACCGGGGAGAACAGAGCCAAGAAGCTGTGGTGTAACAACTTCGCCGTCAATAACGAAGAAGATGTTCATTGAGCCAACTTCCTCAACATACTTTCTCTCAACACCATCAAGCCAAAGTACCTGCTCGTAATCCTGCTCGTGAGCTTCTTCCTGACCTGCAAGCGAGATAGCGTAGTTAGCGGCTGTCTTAGCAAAGCCTGTACCGCCTCTTACGGCTCTTACATACTTGTTCTCAACATAGATCTTAACAGGGTTAAGACCGGTTGAATAGTAAGCGCCTGAAGGTGAAAGAATAATGATGAACAGATAGTGGTCAGCAGGCTTAACACCTACATATGGGTCAACTGCGATGATAAATGGTCTGATGTAAAGGGAAGCGCCCTCAGTGTGAGGTACCCAGTCCTGCTCCATTTTAACAAGAGTTTTCAGAGCGTAGAGCATATCCTCTTCGTTTATCTTAGGGATGACCATTCTCTCAGCAGAGTTGTTCATTCTCTTGAAGTTCTCCTGAGGTCTGAAAAGCTGAACAGAGCCGTCAGCAGTACGATAAGCCTTAAGGCCCTCGAATATCTCCTGACCGTAGTGCAGGCACATAGCAGCAGGGGAGAGTGAAAGGTCGCCGTAAGGCACGATCCTAGCGTCATGCCAACCCTGACCTGCGTCATAATTCATAACAAACATATGGTCAGTAAAAATGTGACCGAAACCAAGCTTTGTCTCGTCAGCCGGTTTTTCCTTTGGAGTAGTGGTACGTTCGATCTTGATATCTAACATACAGATCCTTCTTTCTTAAATTAATGATCGGCTCGCCAAACGAACCTATACCACATATATTATAATACTTATTGTGATCTTTTTCAAGAGGTTTTGCAAAAAAAAATTCCTTACCACAGGAAAAATATGCAGGATAACATTTTGAAAACTGCATTTTTATACAACTGTATGAAAACTGTTGAGAAATCGTCATAAAATTGTCTTTATATTGTAGGAAATACTCCTTGAAAAAAAGGTGATAGTGTTGTATAATAGGGTAAAATAAATGTGAAACGAGTATATTATAATAAGGACATATAAGGAAAGGTAATGTTATGAACGATAGAGAAAGAAAGGATAATGATCTTGGCATAGATCTTGAACTTGATACGAAAGGTCTTACCCTCGACAGCGGCGAAGCCGCAAAGCCGCAGGCGCAGAACCGCCCTATGAGCCATGAGGATATGGCAAGAATGATCGCTAAAAATATGGCAATGCAGGACGGCGGCTTTGACGAGCCTATCACTCCCGTAAGAGGAGTTTCAGACTTCGGCGAGGAAACTGTAAAGCCTAAAAAGCCAAAAACGACTGAAACACGCAGTAAAAATGCAAAGCCTGCATCAAAGCAGACTTCAAAGAGCGGCTCAAAGAATGGGAAAAAGAAGAAAAAGAAGTCCTCGTCAGGAAAGACTGTCGCAATAGCAATATGCTCAGTTGTTGGCGTTATGATAGTTGCCGCAGGTGGCTTCTATCTGTGGGGCATGAATTCGTATAAGGATAGATTTCTTGGAAATACATATATAAACGGCATCGAGGTCAGCGGAAAGACCAAGGCGGAAGCCTATAAGCTCGTAAGCGAGCAGGCTGTTATCCCAAAAGCCATCACCGTTACAAAGAAAGACGGCACAACATTTTCCATAAAGCTGTCTGAAATAGGCTATAACGATAATACTCAAAACCTTATCACACAGTATTATACTCAGCAAAACCACTATTCATGGTTCTCTTCTGCCATGAAGCGTACGGATTTCACTTTTGAATCTAAGTTCAAGTACGATAAGGCTAAGCTTGAAAAGGTGCTGAAAAGAAAGGTGCTTGACTCCCAAAGCACAAAAGAGCCTGAGGACGCCTATCTCAAAAAAGGCGACGACAACAGCTATGTTGTGGTAAAAGAAACCACGGGCGACGCTGTGGAGGAGGGTAAGATAGACGAGCTTTATTCCTATGTGGAAAATCAGATTGACGACGGTAGCTTTGACGTTGATATCTCAAAGGCAGATTGCTATAAAAAGCCTGCCATAACAGCGGATATGCTTGAAGAGACCTGCAAGAAGCTCAATAACCTTAACGATATCGAAATAACATTCGATTTTATCTACACCACCGAAACTCTCACAGGCGATACTATCATGGATTGGATAACCTTTGACGAGGATAACGCCGAAGCCGGCTATACAGTTGATGAAGATAAGGCAATGGCATATGTTGAAGACCTTGCAGATAAGTATGATACCTTTGGCAAGGACAGAGAGTTCAAGACCACAAAGCGTGGAACTATAACTATCTCCGAGGGTCAGGGCTGTTACGGCTGGTGGATAGACCAGCAAAAGACCTGCGACCTTATCGTGGACCTTATTGAAAAGGGCGAGTCTGCCGAAACTGAGCCTGTCTACTATGTAAACCCTGACTCAGCCTATGAGTATACCTGCAATAAGGATTGGCGTACAGCCGATAAGGATTATGGAAATACCTATATCGAGGTAGACCTCACCGCACAGCATCTGTGGTATTATAAGGACGGCAAGCTCACAATGGAGTCTGATATAGTTTCAGGCTATCCAAGCAAGTCAAGAAATACCCCTGGCGGTGTTTATAAGCTTTGGTATAAGGAAAAGGGCAAGACTCTGAGAGGTTCAGCCGACGGACAGTCTTATGCTTCCTATGTTGACTATTGGAACAACGTTTCCACTATCGGCATAGGACTTCACGATGCGTCATGGCAGAACGGCAACTTTGGCGGTGAGCGTTATAAGTCAAGCACATGGGGCTCACACGGCTGTATAAATATGCCTTTAGATAAAGCAAAATACGTTTATGAAAAAATAGATATGGGTACTCCTGTATTTATGTATTGGTAAGAGATAACAGCAAGGCAATACGGACAACTCGTATTGCCTTTGCTTTTAGATTCAGTTAGGAGAATTTATGTATATTACAGATGAAGACAACCCACGCCTGCCATTTCTGCGTGATAAAACTTCAAAGCTCACCACCTCACCGGGCTGTTATATAATGAAAGACAAAATGAAAAAGATAATCTATATCGGCAAAGCGAAAAATCTACGCAACCGTGTGACATCTTATTTCAGAAAGGGTCAGGATCACTTGCCAAAGGTGTGGAAAATGGTGTCCCACGTCTATGACTATGACTTTATCGTCACCGACTCTGAGTTTGAAGCCCTGGTGCTGGAGTGTTCCCTCATTAAGCAGTATACCCCAAAGTATAATATCCTGCTGAAAGACGATAAGGGCTATAGCTATATCAGGGTCACAAACGAGGACTATCCACGTTTGCAAGCCGTATTGCAAAAATACGATGACGGAGCAGAGTATATAGGACCCTATACAAGCTCGTTCGCAGTAAAACAAGCCGTTATCGAAGCCAATAAAGTCTTTATGCTCCCTACCTGCACCCGAAAATTTCCGCAGGATTTCAGGAAACAGCGTCCTTGCCTTAATATGCACATAAAGCAGTGTATGGGCGTTTGCACAGGAAAATTCTCCAAAGAGGAGTATAACTCTATAGTCCGTCAGGCGGTGGACTATATCCGAAACGGCTCATCAGATTCAGTTGAAAGACTCACCGATGAAATGAACAAAGCCGCTGAGGAGCTTGACTTTGAGCTTGCCGCAAAGCTTCGTGACCGTATCCAAGCCATACAGAAAGCCGCTGAAAGTCAGAAGATAATCAATGACGATATTCGTGATACTGATATAATCGCCATTGCTCAAAATGGCGAAATGGCGTGTGCCAGCGTTATAATGTACCGTGGTGGCAGACTTTTTGATAAGGCTTCCTATTTCCTTGGCGAAAAAGATGACAGCATAAAAATGCGTGAAGATTTTCTCATGCAGTATTATTCCTCCAAAGACAGCATACCGAAAGATATCCTCCTTGACGAGGATATCACAAACGGCGAGATAATAGAGAAATTTCTTCGCCAGAAGTATGACCATGCCGTGAATATCTCTACTCCGAAAAGAGGACAGTTTCTCCGCCTTACCACCCTTGCTAAAAGCAACGCCACCGAGTATCTCTCCATAAAAGTCGGCAGAACGAGCCGTGAGATAACCGCCCTTGAGGAGCTTGCCAAAGCATTGGGACTTCCCAAGACCCCGAAATATATCGAGTGCTATGATATATCAAACCTCGCCTCTACAAATATGGTCGCAGGCATGGTGGTCTTTGAAAACGGCAGACCATGCAAGAAGTATTATAAAAAGTTTTCTATCAAAACAGTTGCAGAGCAAAACGACTATGCCTGTATGCAGGAGGTCATAGAACGTCGCTTTAGAAACTACTTTGAGAAAACAGACGAGGGCTTTTCCATTATGCCCGACCTTATCTTGCTCGACGGTGGAAACGGCCACGTCAATGCCGTTGAGCCTGTTTTAGAGCGAATGGGTGTGACCTGCCCATTGTTCGGACTTGTGAAAGACTCCAAGCACCGCACAAGAGCCGTTGCCACAGGGGGCGGAGAAATAAGCCTTGCAAAGTGCAGAGCGGCATTCAATCTTGTTACCGCCATTCAGGACGAAGTCCATAGAGTAGCCATAACCTATCAGGCACAGAAACATAAAAAGAATGCCCATAGGCTTGAAATAACCAAGGTCAAAGGCATAGGCGATAAAAAAGCCGCAAAACTCATCACCGAGTATAAGACCAAAGAGGCTCTCAAAAAAGCCACAGTAGAGGAGCTTGCAAAGACCGCAGGTGTGAATATAGACACCGCAAGAGAGCTTAAAGAAATAATAGACGAAATGTAGTGATAGAATTGATAGAAAATACCAAAGACATAGACGAGCTTGAATTTATAAACAGCTTTTCCCATTCAGGCAAGCCGGTGAAAGACCTGTCCAGAATAAAAGCCTTGCTCTCCGACCTTGGCGATCCTCAGGACAGCCTGAAATTCGTCCATATCGCCGGCACCAATGGCAAAGGCTCAATGGCGCAGATGTTCAGCGAGGTCTTTCAGTGCGCAGGGCTGAAAACAGGTCTTTTCACCTCGCCTTATATAATAAGCTATACCGACAGGATAAAAATAAACGGTGTTGATATCCCAAAGCCTGCCCTTGCGAAAATGGCAAAGCGTGTGAAAGCCGTCACCGATATGCACTGCGACCGAGAGAATTTCTCTCAGTTTGAAATAACCACCGCCATAGCTTTCCTCTATTTTGCCGAGGAAAACTGCGATATAGTCGTTCTTGAAACAGGTCTTGGGGGACTTTTGGACAGCACCAACGTTATAAAAACCCCTATTCTCACAGTTATAGGCTCAGTGGACTTTGACCACACCGCTATTTTAGGTGACACCTTGGAGAAGATAGCCTATCAGAAAGCAGGCATTATAAAGCCCCACTGCCCATGCGTTTTGAGCGCAGGCAATGACATGAAAGTCATCAGCACTGTCCGTGAGCAGGCGGTAAAAAATCTTTCTCAGCTGGTTATCCCCGACATCAATCAGCTCAAACTTATAAGCTGTGACGTTTTCGGCTCAAAGTTTGAGTTCAAGGGACAGCATTATGAAGTCACCATGGGCGGCGCACATCAGGTACTGAATGCCATGAGCGTCATAAGCGGCATACGCCTTATCAACGATACCCTGAGAATTCCCCAGGATAAAATTTTTGAGGGCATCAAAAAAGCCCAGCTCCAAGGCAGAGTGCAGATACTAAGCCGAGATCCGCTTTTGATACTGGACGGCGCACACAATCCCGACGGTCTGTCAGCCTTGGCAGGCGTATTGGAGCATTGTGAAAAACACCCATGTTACGCCGTTATGGGAATGTGCAGGGATAAAAACATCACCGAGGCGGTAAAGAAACTCATACCGTATGTAGACAAATTCTACACAGTTGACGGTTTCAGCGACAGAGCCGAAACTGCCTCTGACCTTGCCGACATCATAACCAACGCAGGCGGCAGGGCAGAGCAAAGTCCAAAGCCTGCCCTTGAAATGGCACGTCAGCTAATAAACGAGAATCCTCACGGAGTGAATCTTATATGCGGTTCGCTTTTCCTCTGTGCCCAGGTGCTTAACGAAATGAAAGATATATAACAGAAAGGGCGACCCACCCAAGGTCGCCCGATTTTTTTACCTTTATTCCCTAATAGCTGCCCCGACTGCTTTCTTCCAACCACCTATCAGATCACTGCGTTTGCTCTCGCTCATAGACGGAATAAACTCCCTGAACTTATCCGAAACGCCAACAAGCTCTTCCATGCTTCCCCAAAGACCACAGCCAAGCCCAGCAAGATATGCCGCACCTGTTGCGGTGGATTCCACGTTATAAGGCCTTATGACCGAATGACCCAATATATCAGCCTGAAATTCCATAAGAAAATCGTTGCTTGCCGCACCGCCGTCAGCCTTTATGCTTCCGATAGCCCCAGCGTCCTCCTCCATCGCCCTGAGAACGTCATAGGTCTGATAGCACATAGCCTCCAGTGTCGCCCTGACTATGTGACACCTGTTCGTGCCCCTTGTAAGCCCTGTTATCATGCCCCTGGCTTCGGGCTTCCAGTATGGTGCGCCAAGTCCCACGAATGCAGGCACAAAGTATACACCGCCCGTGTCCTCAACACTTCTTGCAAGCTCCTCGGTTTCTGCCGCTGTGCGTATTATGCAAAGCTCGTCACGAAGCCATTTTACCGCCGCACCCGATACGAATACCGACCCCTCCAGAGCATAATTCACCTTTCCGCCTATGCCCCAGGCAATAGTCGTGAGCAGCCCATGACGGCTTTCCACAGGCTTTTCACCCGTGTTCATAAGCAGAAAACCGCCTGTGCCATAGGTGTTTTTCACATCACCCTCACGGAAACAGCATTGTCCAAAAAGTGCCGCCTGCTGATCCCCTGCACAGCCTGCGATCTTTATCCTGCTTCCGAAAATGTTCTCCTCAGTTTTGCCCAAGTCACCCGAACATTCTTTGACCTCAGGGAGCATACAGCTGGGTATGCCCAAAAGCCCCAATATCTCCCTGTCCCATTCAAGGGTGTGAATGTTGAAAAGCATAGTCCTGGAAGCATTGGAGTAGTCCGTAACGTGTACCCTTCCCCCTGTCAGATTCCATATGAGCCAGCAATCCACAGTGCCGAAAAGTATCTCCCCCTTTTCTGCACTCTCCCTCACTCCCTCGATATTTTCAAGTATCCACTTTATCTTTGTGGCAGAGAAATAAGGGTCGATAAGAAGTCCCGTCTTGTCCTTGAAAAACTTTTGCAAGCCCTGACTTTCCATTCGTGCGCAGTCCTCAGAAGTCCTTCTGCATTGCCAAACGATAGCGTTGTAAACGGGCTTGCCGGTGTTCTTGTCCCAAAGTATCGTCGTTTCACGCTGGTTGGCGATGCCGATAGCCGCCACGTCCTCCGCTGTTATCCCTGCCTTTGCAATGACCTCACGAGCAGAACTGAGCTGACTTTCCAGTATGTCCATAGGGTCATGCTCCACCCAGCCGTTGCCGGGGAATATCTGCGGATATTCTTTCTGTACGCTCGCAACCTTTTCACCCTTTGCATTAAAAAGCACTGCTCTGGAGGAAGTCGTTCCCTGATCTAAAGAGAGTATGTATTCTTTCATAAAATTTCTCCTTATTGCAAAAAAGGGGCGGAAATCCCACCCCTTATAAATCTGTTATCTAAATTTCTAACACTGTTTATTTTCGTACAAAAATGCGCATTGCACTATCATGTAGGGGACGGCGCCCTCGACGTCCCGTCTTGTCGCCTGTACAATCTGCATTATTCGCACAATTTGGTGCGCTTCACAAACCCTGTAGGGAAACGGTGCAATTTCTGCTTTGCAGAAATGCGACGTTCCGCTTGCTCAATGTTTTGTTTACTTATTCTTTTTCGTTACACCACGTTGCGGATATTCTGCCACACTTTATGTCGTCATCAGATAAGCCCCGTGTAAAGCAGTATAAGATAAATGATCAACAAAAGCGACAGAACGCCAAGAAGCTTCCAAACACCCTTTATGGCGGACTTTTCCTGCTTTTTAGCTTTAACAAATTCCTCGATAGCGTCCGGAGTGTATTCTTTGTGCATCTGGCTTCCTACTGTTGGATTGAGCATATCATTGATGTTGATGTTGCGGTATTTTTCCTCACGAAGCTTCTTAGGATCGGTCTCCTTGGTGCTGATGTTATCATATGAAGAATTGAGCAGGCTCTTGTCCATTTTCTTCATGTTGATAGCGTCCATAGAAAGCTCTGCTTCCTCAGGTCTGCCAAGGCTGTCGCCGTTGTCGTAAATATGCTTTGTGTCAACGCTCTTCATAAGCTGATTGTTTGAGCGGTTTGCCCTCAGCATCTTGATAAGAGTGTCGGTGTAGAGGTTTTCCTCTTCCTCAGCCTCGTCAGTAAGGATTATGTCCGAGGTGTCGTTTATTGCCTCGTCAACTGTATCGATAAGGGAAGTAAGTCCCTTGTTCGCCTTCTTGTATGGCTTTTTAGCCGCAGGCTTCGGAGCTTCCGCCGCAGGCTGTGGAGCAGGCTGGCTGTACACAGGTGCTGAAGCTGTCTGCTGTGTAGGCTGTGCTGTCTGAACAGGTGTTGGAGCAGGAGCAGGCTGTGAAACTGGCGGAACAGGAGTAGAAACAGGCTGGCTTGCAGGTGCAGAGCCTGAAATGCCCTCGTGTCCCGGAATAAAGATCTTTCTCTTTCTTATAGGTGAGTTTATCTCGCCGGGAATACCGCTCTGAGCTATCGGCTTTGTGTTGAATACAGGAGCAGACTGGATGTCCTCTGCTTGCGTCGGTGCAGGAGCAGGCTGTGGCTCTGGTATAGGCTGTGGCTCTGGTATAGGCTGTGGCTCTGGTATAGGCTCTGGCTCTGGTGCAGGCTGTACTGCTGCAGGCTCAGGCTGAACGGGAGCTGGAGGCGGAACTACCTTAAGCTCAGGATTTTCCTCAGGCTCGTCAGGTATAGGCTCGCTGTCAGGACCGTCCTCGCCAACGATAGCGTCAGCAGAAATGGAGCTTGCAGCCGCAGAGAAATCATTGCTCTCGATAGCCGAATCCTCATCGCCCTCAAAGTTTATCATTTTGCCCGTGGTAACATCATAGTATTCCTCGCCGTCCTTGACAGCGATCTTGAGCTTCGGCGCAGGCTCGCCCCTCTTAGGCAGGTTAGCCTGTGGAATGTCAATGTCAGGAAATACTTCGTCAACGTCCACCTTTGCGATCTTAAGTATCTCCATTGCGGATCTGCACTTCATAGAGCCTCTTACCATTTCCTTGATAGGAAGCAGAATTATATCGCAGAATGTGGCATAGAAAGACCTCAGCGCGGACATTGAGCTGTCAAGCATATCCTGAGGAAAACGATGGTCAAAATACTTATCCCATTGCTCAGGGCTTGACATTATCATCTTGTCTATGTACTGACAAAGCGGTATCCAAAGCTCCGGCTCTTCAAAATCTCTGTCATTGGTGATGAGCCACATATAACATCTGAGGAAACAGTCATAGCATGAAATATCTCTGAGGTTGAGCATAACGTCATCAATATTCAGGGAAGCCGAAAATATAGGATCAGAGAATGCGAAGCATCTGTATCCGTTGCTGGCGATCTTTGCATAAGCCGTCTTCAGATCCTTTTCGGAACGGGAGAAAGGCGGCAGAAAATCAAAATCATAAGGCGTTTCATAATCAGCCGTGTCACCTTTAGCCGCCATATCAAGCAGCTTTTTGTATGTGAGCGTGACATCAGCAGTAGGAGTGTCAACGGCTATGCCGAGCACCCTGAAAGGATTGCAGGCAAAAAGTTCCATTGCCGTTACCCCAAGTGACGGTCTTGTCATAAATATATCCTCCTCCATGAATTTACTTCATATATACTTAAGCTTTTACCTTTTTTATTCGTGTTGTCTTCTTCATGATCGGGTATTTTTGTGTATCTTTATGCCAAAAATAGTTTTCTTAAACTAATTTGTTTTTTGTTTTTAATTAACAAAATAAATAACTTAACAAATATAGTATAGCAAATATTAGTATAAATTACATTAACTAAACGTGAATTTTATATTTGTATTATATTAATACGAAACAAAATGCACAAAAAGAGTTTAAAAAATCGTACAAAAAGTAACTGCCAAAAGGTTTGCAATTTTGGTGAAAATATTGTATAATAAATAAGTATAAGATGTCAGGCATAAAATGCCGATATCAGATCATCATGCCAATAAAAAAGGGGGAGATCTTATGGGTCTGTTCAGCAGAAAAAGCTCCGAGCCCAAAACATCGACACAGCCTAAAAAGCAGCAGATAAATGCTGATGATATATGGAACACGCCTGTGAAGAGAGCAGGCGGAGATACGGCTTTTGTAAAGGAGTCCAGCAGCGATAAGGTACACGCTGAGAAGATAACCGATACCATAGAGCCGGAAACTATCCGCAGCAAGATGGAGCAGCTTGAAAAAGAGCTGGCTGAAAAGAAAAACGATCCCGTAAAGACCTATGCCGACTACGACGTGAACCCGGTAGGACAGGCTGAGATAACCGATGCCCAGAGCGAGTATGAAAAGCTTTATGAGGAGGAACACGCAAGATTTGTAGCTTCTCATAAGGAGGATATAAGCGTGGCGTCCGTTGAGGGTATCGACTCAAAGCTTGAGGAGATATATAGGATACATGACGAGAAAGTGGCTCAGGAGAAGCGTGATACAGGCAATATCGAGGCCATAAGTGCAGAGACCACAGCTGCAAAGGTGGCTGAGCTTCCTTATGCAAAAAAGCCTGAGGACTATGCAGAGTATAAGGATATAAAGGGAATATCCGTCGATGAGGCTCTTGTGGAGGGTCTTGGCTCTGTTGACCACAGTGAGGACGACGATGCTATCGGCTCAGTATCGGAAGAGTTTTTGGCGCAGAAGGTGAAAGAATTTAACGAAAAATATGGCAGATGATCGGGGGGTAAAGGCAGTCATTAGGGGTATTGCCAGAATAAATTGAATTGGAGAGATAAAATTGAAGATCAATACCGATAACCCTATCATAAAGTTTTCAGGCAAAGGCAAGCCGTTTCAGTATGATAAGCTGCTTTATGCTACATTAAACGAGTATATACTTGATTATAAGAATGCAAGACTTGATAAGCTTACCGATCAGGACGCTTCTATATGCCTTGCGAGAATAATAAGAAAAATGGAAGTCAATGACGTTCCTGTCCAGCAGTTTTTCCATGAAGAGCTTGAAAAGTGGAGCGAGCATACCAACTATGAGAAGATACTCAGACTTTGCGAGCTTATGGCAAAGGATATCTTCGGCTGTTTTGATAAGAACAGAGATGACGGCAACGGCGGCTTCTATAAAACAGACAGACTCTATTGCGTAAATAATGACGGTGAAAGAGATTATATCGTCTGTGACGAGCTTGAGAAAAAGGGACTTTTCAAGAAAGTTCCAACTCCTGTCACATTGTATTTCAATGATCTTATGGAGAAAAATAAACGTGGCGAGCTGCCAAAATCCAAGTAAATTTTGTATTAACAGATAATAAGGAGAGTATTAACATGGTAAATATAGAAATGGCAAACGGAAAGAATATCAAGATCGAGCTTTATCCTGACGTTGCGCCTATCACAGTTGCAAATTTTGAGAAGCTTGTTAAAGAGGGCTTTTATGACGGACTTATTTTTCATAGAGTTATCTCAGGCTTTATGATACAGGGCGGCGACCCGACGGGAACAGGCATGGGCGGTGCAAAAGAGAAGATAAAGGGCGAGTTTCTTGCCAATGGTGTTCGTAACGACCTCAAGCATACAAGAGGCGTTATCTCAATGGCACGTTCAGCAATGCCAAATTCAGCAAGCTCACAGTTCTTTATCATGCATCAGGACGCTCCTCACCTTAACGGTCAGTATGCAGCATTCGGCAAGGTAGTCGAGGGCATGGACGTTGTTGACGAGATCGCAGCAGTTGACGTAAATTTCAACGATAAGCCGCTTGTAGATCAGGTCATGAAGAAAGTAACTCTTATCGAGGACTAATAAAAAGGAAAATCATGGGCTGCGGTCTTTATGGCGGCAGCCCTTGTTTACGGCAAAAAACAATATCAGGAGAGTAAATAATGGATTTCAAAAAAGTAACAGTGGGATTTTTTGCAGCGGTCATGGCAATGACCTCAGTGTGTTTCGCTGATCCCGAAACGCCTGTGACAACCGATGTGCCGGTCACAGATCCTGTACCGGAAGCGACCACTACCGCTCAGCCTCAGCAGGAGGACACTGAAACGACTACAACTACCACAGCTCAGACATGGGAAACCACCACATGGGGAACTACCACATCTTATTCTTATGTTCCGGACACTCCGACTTCTACGCCGACAGTTGTAAAGCTTGTGGTCAGCGAGGTAAAGGATAAAAAGTTCACAGCGAAAATAAATATCCAGTGCGACCACCTTATCTCAAATGCCTCTATCTCCGTGGGCTATGACGATAGCCTTGTAGAGTTTGAAAAGTGCGAAACCAACGATAAAGCAGGGGGCATGGCAGTTGACAATGCCTTTGCAGGGAAGTTTGTATATAACTATGTGAACGCAGACGGCACAGACTTTGACGGTGATTATGCGACCCTCCATTTCAAAGTCGCAGACGAAAAGCTCACCTCAACAGTGCTTTATCTCACAGTAAATTCCCTTGATGACGAAAACCTCAATGCCATATCAAATCAGGTAGAGAACGGTATCGTCAAGTATCAGGACGCTGCAGACGTTCAGCAGGACGACAGCGATTATATCGAAATAGACGTTGACTATTCCAAGTATCCTATCGCTCCCGAGGATATAGGACTTACAGATGTTGACAGCGTAACAGTAGCCAACGGCGAAGTGCTTATATTCGAGGACGGCAAGTTCCAGACCCTCAGCACAGGCGAAACAAAGATAGATATTGTTTATAAGGACGGCTCAGTAGGGCATTTTAAAATAGTGATAAAAGAACCTGAAGCCGTGAAGCTTGAAAGCTCAGAAGCAGAAGCGACCTCAAAAGCCGCAAGTCCGGTGTCGGAAGAAAAGAGCGGTTCATCAATGGGTGTTATTATTGGCGTGGTCTGCGTTTTGTGCGTAGCTCTTATTGCCGCTGAGTATCTTATGATAGTGAAAAACAAAACAGTAGGCGACAATAAGTCAGCCAACAAGGATAATGATAAAGATATCCACGATACAGACGAAAGCGACGATACCAATTTGTCCGAGCCTGACGAACCTGACGAAAATGAAGAGCAGGAAGAAACTGATAATACAGACGACGATACAGACACAGATAAAGACACAGAAGAATAAACAAAAAGCGGTGCAGAGAATTGAACTCTGACACCGCTTTATTTTATTATTTGCTATTATTAGACAATTCCTTAAGCTCTCGACCCTCTTTAAGCAGGTCATGCAACCTTTGAGCGTCATTATTTGCAATGGCATCACGATACTCCGTTAATCTTGCGATTATATGCTCTATCTCGTCCACCAGTGGACCACGGTTCATAAGGAAAAGCTCCGTCCACATATCTTCGTTGAGTTTAGCCACTCTCGTAAGGTCTTTGAATGACCCTGCCGAAAAGCCTGCCTGCTTTAAAAGACTAGGGCTTTTTACATAGGAGCTTGAAACAACGTGAGCAAGCTGAGAAGTGAATGCAATAACGCTGTCATGCTCCTCAACGTTTGATACAACGACCTTTGCAAAACCGATATTATATGCAAGCCTTGATATATCCTGCACTACCCTCATAGGCGTTCTGTCAGTAGGCGTCATTATAAAGCTTGCTTTTTCAAAAAGATTGTCCACCGAGTAAGCAAAACCCGAAAATTCACGTCCTGCCATAGGGTGACAGCCGAGGAAGTTTACGCCGTTTTCAATGCAAACGCCCTCTACGGCTCTGACAATCTCGCCCTTTACACCGCAGGTGTCAAGAACGATACCGCCTTTTTTGAACTTGCCTGCGTTCTCCGTGATGAATTTTATGGTAGCCTCAGGGTGAAGTCCCACAATAACAACGTCACAGCCTGCAAGGTCGTCAATGGCCATTTCACCGTCGATAGCCTCCTGTGCCAGCGCCCCTGCTATCGTTCCCCTGTCAATATCTATACCGAAACAGCTTTCATGAGTGTTCTTTTTTATTGCCTTGGCAAGCGAACCGCCTATAAGTCCAAGTCCAACTATACAAATCTTCATTGTCCGTCATGCTCCCTTTGCTTTTACGCTTTTAAGCTTTTATGTAATAAAGTATACCACTAAAATCACACTTTGTCAAGAGCCATGCACACCCTATTATTCACCGCAAAGCTCTGCAATAGCGTTTGCGTACATATTCAGATTTATTTTGAAAGTTTCCATGGAAATATGCTCGTCAGCTCCGTGCATATTGTTGTTTTCCTCAGGAAATTCCGCACCGAACGCAACACCGCCCTTTGTGTTGTGAACGTAGGTTATTCCGCCCTCTGCGATACATTTTCCCTTTTCGCCCTTGACCTTTTCGTAGACCCTTAACAAGGTCTGAACGAACTCACTGTTTTCGTCCACATAATGCGGCTCCATGCCGTCAAGCTCGTCCACCTTGAAGCCCTTGCTCTCCAGTGCGGAAGTTATGATACCGCTTATCTCAGCAAGCGTCTTGTCAATAGGGAAGCGTATGTCGATACCGCCATGAAGCCTGCCACCCTCAGTTTTAAGGATAGTCAGCGCACAGGTCATCTCGCCTGATACATCGTCTGAAAAACCAAGACCGCAGGACTTTCCGTTGCATTCTCCGTGTGGGAAAAGCTCAGCCAACCCACCAAGGAGAGCATTTTCATTTTTGTATTCTGCCACAAATTTTGTCACCGCATTGTCGCCGTTTTCAGGTCTTGACCCGTGTGACGATTTTCCTTTGATGACCTTCTCACTGTCGTCGGCAAACTTTACAATGCACTTGTCCGGGATAGCATTTATAACGCTTCCGCCCTTTATTTCAGCTATCTTATCGTCTGAAAATTCAGCAGAGAATGTAAGATGCACCATGCCCTTTTCGCAGTTGAGCACAGGAAAAGAGCCGTCAGGGGTGAACACCATTTCAGGGAAAGGCTGTTTGCTTTCATAATATTCCATGTCCTCACAGCCACCCTCTTCATTGCCACCGAAAATAACACGGAAGTTCTTTTTTATAGGAATGTTAAGCTCTTTGATAGCCTTTACAGCCCACAGCACCGCAACGCTCGGACCTTTGTCGTCAATTGTTCCTCTGCCGAAAAGTTTTCCGTCAGCTTTAGTCAGCTTGAAAGGCGGATAGCTCCAGCCCTCGCCTGCGGGAACAGTGTCAAGATGTGAAAGCACAGCAAGCTTACATTCTTCCTCAGGGTAAAAATCACCGTGAACAGCATAGCCGTCAAAGTCCTTTGTTGTCATGCCGAGCTTTTCAAGATAAGCCTTTCCCCAGTCAAGAGCCTTGCGAGAACCCTCGCCAAATGGCTTAACAGGGGCGTTTATGTCACCAACGCTCTCGATAGAAATAATCTCGTCTAGGTCACGAAGTATCTCCTCCATGTGCTTGTCAAAATATTCTGCAAATTGTTTCTGATACATATTTATTCCTGCCTTTCAAGTGTGCAAATCATTATTTCCGATGGATTATTAAGCCTGAATTTACCAAGCCCCGCCGTAACAGCAAGCTTTGCCAATCCCTGTTCAGCGTCAAGTTTGTAAATCCCCTTTGTGTATCGTGGAAAGAATTTCCGTTCAGGAGAAAGTATTCCGCCAATAAAAGGCAATCTTATAACTCCCCCGTGGCAGTGACCCGAAAACGTCACATCTGCTCCCCAGTCCGCATAAGCACGGAAAGCCAGCGGTGTGTGCGAAAGCAAAAAGTTACATTCGCTCCTGTTAGGCTCGCCTAAAAGCTTTGTAAGCTCGTCCTTTGTGATCTGCGGCAGGTCGTGATGTGAAAAATCTTCGTTGCGGTAAAATCTTTGTGGAAGCTGAGTGCCGTATATATTGATGTGATCCTCGCCTATTTTTATCTGCTCCATGTTGTTTCTCAGAATGTGTACTCCACATTCGGTGAGCTTCAAAGCAAGAGCTTCGGCATTATCCATGTTGTCAGTTTCATGGTTACCGAAAATATAATAGGTCGGTGCAATATGTTTTAGCCTTTTCATAAGGGCAAGCTTCGGTATCATGTCCGTTTCATCACGGCTGTAAAGATCACCTGCAAAGAAAATAAAGTCAGGCTCGGCGGCAATACAGGAATTTACCAGATTGTTAAAATTATCCCCGTAACGCTTCTTGTGAAGATCTGCAAGAAGAAGTATCTTTTTACCAACAAAATTCTCAGGAAGCTTTGATACTTTCAGTTTATATTCGTTCACTCTTAGCTGTCTGTTTGAAATAAGCATATAACCGCCCAGAAATGCGGCGGCAACAAAAAGCGGCAGCTTGTATGACATTTTATTACCTCATTCCTACTTGCAAAGATATTTTTTCAGATCGTCCATTGCCCATTTTGCGTGGGCGTAGCCGTAATCATAAAGCTTTTTCAGCTTTGCAGGGTCGCCCTCAGTCCTGCCTACTCCGAAGGTGGTCTTTGGTGTGAAAACAAAGACTTTCCCCTCCGCTTTAAGCTCCATAAGCTCTGCCATACATTTGTTGTATCTTTCGGCTCTTGTGGTAAGGGCTTCGGCAAACTCAGGGTGCTTGTGATAATATTTCATGGCAAGCTTTGTGGCAGGCTCTTGGGTCTTAACATAGCCCTTTGGTCGGGTCAGCACAACGATATTTTTGTCACAGCCTGCTTTTATTGCCTGTAAATACGGTATTGAATCTGATATACCGCCGTCCATATATTTTTCTCCGTTTATCTCTATCTCAGGAAAAAGCAGAGGAAGCGCACAGGTTGCTCTAAGCAAATTCCAGTGGGTGTCATCTTTTGGCACGTCCATATACTCAGCCTTGCCGTTTTTTACGTTTGTAACAACTGCACAAAATCTGCCCTTGAAGTTTCTGTAGGCTTCATAATCAAAGGGAAGCTCAACATTAGGCACAACATTGTAGGCATAATCAAGGTTATAGTAGCATCTATTTTTGGGGTCGATAAGATGTCTTGCACCCATGTATTTTTTTGTTCCCATGAACTCAGTTGCAAGGCGAAGATTTCTGCCTATCTGACCTGAGCAATAGGAGATGCCGAATGCCGCTCCTGCCGAAACGCCTATAACATAATCGGCTATTATTTTATCCTCCAGCAGAGCGTCCATTATTCCGCAGGAGTAGACAGTCCTGCTGGCTCCGCCCTCTAATGTAAGTCCAAGCATATAATTACCTCTGTTTCTGAAAAGAGGACGGCTTGACCGTCCCCCAATTTTATTTTATATCTGTATCCTTTAAAATTATGCAGAAAACGGGCGAAGGATGTTCGCCCTTACAGTTTTTATCTTACGGCTTCAGATGTTGTGTCTGCCCTGCTGTTATCCAAAGCTGAATTATCAAGAACTGTTTCTGTGAACTCTCTGCCGTCGTCGGTAAGAGCCTTTTTCAAGTCATCCATAGCGTTCTTTGTTGCGTTGTCGTCTGTTATCCTTACGATAACATTGTCACTCATAAGCTTCACTGTGGAAACAAGACTTTTAAGATCTACCACACGCTCATCGATTATATAAGTGCTTCCTGAAACCTTGATGTCATAAAATTCCTTTGGCACTGCTGTTGTTGTGGTAGTAACGGAAGTTTCATTGGAGGAAGCACTTACGTCCTTGCCGTCCCCTGAGCCTTCGCCTTTTCCGCCGCCTAGTCCAAGTCCAAGATACTGCATTATAAGAATAAGCGCCGCAATGATAATAACGATCAGCATGATACCAAGAAGCTTTTTCTTCTTTTTCTTTTTTTGCTTTTGTCTTTGTTTTTCAAGGTCACTGCGGTAGAGCTTTTCAACATCGTTCTGAATACTCATTTTTATTGTCCTTTCTATTTGGAAGTGTTTATGTATGTAAAGTAAACATTTTCGTATTTGTCTGACACAGCCTGCACAGCGTTTTCAACTATTCTCATGTTACGATAAAGCACAGCGTCACCGTCATAGACCACTGCCGCAAGCATTACTTCACCGTCTGCTGCACCGAGTCCTTCAAAAAGAGATATGAGCCTGCCTGAGATATCTTCATCAGGGGTCACGGTCATAATATCCTCATCATTTCGGGAAATATACAGCTTATCAGTGCCGTTTTCATTTCGCATATCAAGTGATATGAGCATACCTTGAGTGTAGCCGTCAAGCGCCTGCTGATTTTTTGCGGCATTGCTGTTAATGCTCTCAGCCTTTTTGTATGCTTCATCTATCTGCTTTTGCATATCCTCACGGAGATTTTTTAACTCGTCAGCGGACTTTTGCTTCTGCTCCTCAAGCTGTTGAGTGACAGCCTGCACCTGAGCTTTTGCGTCCTCTTTCTGACTGTCGGCAGATGCGGAAACATCGGTCATGACCCAGAAAAGCATTATCATGATAACATCGAGCAGGGAAGTCAGCTCAAGGACTATGCCCTTATTTTTCCTGAAACCATTCATGGCTGTTCACCGCTTTGGGAATGTTCAGCGTTGTTTCTTTCAAGATAGAGCTGAACATTTTTCTCGTTATCCTCTATTTTTGCAGAGATTATGCCGTCAAGAAATTTGAAGATTATAGCAAAAACAAGTCCCCAAAAAGTGGAGGTCAAAGCGCCATAGAAATTATCCTGAACGTTTGTCATATCGCCCACCATACCGAGGAGGGAGATAACAGTGCCGAGTATACCCAAGAGAGGGAAAATCCCTGTGAGATTTACGAACAGAGAATAAAGGCTTCCTGTGCGGTTGCGCATAGAAACGATATCTGTTTCACGAATGCCCGAAATATCGCTGTCAGCCTGACGGCGGGAAGCGCCTGAGTCGGGAACGAAGATGTTAAGATGAAGCTTGTTGTAGAGAACATCAGCCGATTTTTTAGTGAAATAAAAGACGAGGGCGGTCGCGACTGCAACCAAGAAAATTATCATGTCGAAGCCGAAAAAGTTCATAAAAATTACGGAAAAGAGTTTTTTCATGGATAAGACCCCCTATAGAGATAATGATAGCACATTTTGAGGTAAATTGCAAGATGTGGGGGAGAGATTTTAGTGAGGAGGGGAGGAATGAGGAGTGAGGAATGAGGAGTGAGGAATGAGAAATGAGGAGTGAGGAATGAGGAATGAGGAATGAGCATAGCAGACCAAAGTAAATTGCAAGCATAAAGTAAAAATAAAGCACCGAGCGAAGCGAGCAAAAGGTCCAGGGACACGTCCCTGGTCAGGGTCAAGGGGTGAAACCCATTGTGGGTACAGGGCAAAGCCCTGTCGGAGTTTGAGGCAGAGCCTCAATCGGCGCAAGCCGACAAGGTGCAGATTTAATGAAAAATAGCATATAGAAGTCAGATATTAGATGAAAGTGATATCGGAGTATAAAATCTGCACCGCCTTTCTAGCCCTAAGCGCAATGTAGATACGCAAAGAGCGGAGCGATTTTGCGGAG